>NZ_JBHTST010000069.1:0-39779 GCF_042794995.1 Streptomyces sp. NPDC056503 | reverse complement strand
CCTCCGCCTCTTTTTTATTCCTTTTCCCCCCCCCCCACCACGCTCAAAACGCCTTTTCCGGCCCCCCCCCCGCCCCCCCCCCCCCCCCGCGGCCGGCGGGGGGGGGGGGGGGGCCCCCCCCCCCCCCCCAACTCCAGGGGAGGCACGCTCCGTTGAACCGCACGCTCGCCACCACCGTCGCCCTCGTCCTTGCCGTGACTGCCGGCGGTCTGACGGCCCCGGCGCTCGCGGCTGCACCGCAGGCGACCGCACCTGCGGCGACCGAAGCGGTCCCGCCACTGACCGTCCCCGCCGGCTCTGAGCTCCTTAGCGCGGGCAGCACCGGCATGCTCACCCGCACGGGGACGGGAACCGCCACCGTCCACCGCTGGACGCGTCACGCCGACGGCGTGACGACGACGCTCCCTGCCGGGACTTACTGGGGCAGCCCTGGCACCGACCTCGTCGTCACCCAGGCGGGGACGGTGTACACGCTCACCGACATGAGCGGGACTGCCGAGCCGGTCGTGATCGACACCGCCGAGCTCGGTCCGCAGGCCCCCCGCTACACGCTCCGGCAGGTGGTCGGTTCCACGCTGGTGATGTCGGGCCAGGTGGACGGGGTGGACCGGCACCATCTGGTCTCCGTGAAGGCAGGAAGGGTCGTCTCTCTGGCAGTGCCCCTGCCGCAGGGGTGGGACTCCTGGCGGGACTACGTCACCGGTCCCGGCACCTTCGCGGTGATCCTCCGTTCGCTGGACACCGCGTCGCGGCGGCTCGGAATCGTGGACGTGGCCACCGGGGAGATCGTCGAGTCGTATGCCCTTCCGTACACCGCCTACCTCGAGTCCGTCGCCCTGACACCGGCCCACGCGGTCTGGCTGGAGAACGCCTTCGCAGTGGACAAGAAGTTGGTCCTCGCGCCCAGAGGCACGGATCAGACCCAGCCGGTGCCGCTGGACTCCCTTGGCACCGCGGGCGGCACCGTCCTCCACGCTCTCGGCGACTGGGTCGCGTACGCCAAGACGGGCGGCGGCGCCGCGGACTCCCCGAACGGCCTCTACCCGCTCACCGTCCGCTCGGTGAAGACCGGTGAGTCGTTCCCGCTCCTGGACCACGCGACGTCGCTCGTGCCCGACGGCGACGGCGGTCTGCTCGCCGTCGGCGGCACCCTCGCCCAGGGCGAGGGCCTGTACCGGATCGCCCTGGACGCCGCGACCGGCAAGCCCGCCGCGACCCTCGTCCGCACCCTCGGTACTCCGACTGCCCTGACCGTGGTGAAGGAGACCCTGCCGCCGACCGGCACCTTCGACTTCGACCGTGCGGGCGGCAGGATGCCGGCCGGCTGGACGCTCAGCCGATACAACGCGAAGGTCTCACTGACACTCACGCACACGGCCTCCGGCCGGACCGTGAAGATCGCCGACACGACACCCACCGAGGGCGTGACCGCCTTCCCCCTCACCTGGAACGGCCTGTACAAGGACGGCCTCCCGGCCTACAACGGCGCCTACACCTGGACGATGCGCGCCGAGCCCGCCAACGGCATCGGCCCGGCCATCGAGCGCACGGGCACTTTCACCCTGACCCGCGCGCCCCGCCCGCACGACTTCGACGGCAACGGCTCCCCGGACCTGCTCAGCTTCGGGGGCGGCACCCTCTCCACGTACGACCTCCAGCAGCTGCGCAACCGGACGCCCGACCAGGCCGAATACCGGGTCACGGTCGGGGGCGGCTGGCAGGTGTACGACCGGATCGTCCCCACCGGCAACACCGGTGGCACCCGCGACGCCGACCTCGTCGCCCGCGACCGCTCCGGCGCCCTGTGGTTCTACCAGGGCAAGGGCACCCACAAAGCATCCTTCGCGCCCCGCACCCAGGTCGGCGGGGGCTGGCAGGTGTACGACAAACTCACCGGCGGCTCCGACCTCACCGGCGACGGCCGCGCCGATCTCCTGGCCACCGACAAGACCGGCGCCCTGTGGCTCTACCGGAGCACCGGGGACACCAGGGCCCCCTTCGCCGCCCGGAAGAAGATCGGCACCGGCTGGGGGATCTACAACCAGCTCACCGCCACCGGAAACCTCGCAGGCGCCGCACCCGGCGACCTCGTCGCCCGTGACAGGGACGGTGTCCTGTGGCTCTACCTCGGCAAGGGCGACGGCACCTTCACCGCCCGCACCCGGATCGGCGGCGGCTGGCAGCACTACCAGCAGATCCTCGGCGTCGGCGACCTGGACGGCGACGGCCTGGGCGACCTCGTCGGCGAAAACGTGGCCCCGGACCCGGCCGCCGGCTCGTCGCAGACCTCCCTTCTCCTCCACCGGGGCACGGGCAAGCGGACAGCCCCGTTCGCTCCCCGGCAGCACACCGGCTCGCTGTGGAGCGACCACGACCTTCACTGACCCCGCTTCCCCCACCGCACTCCTGAGAGGCACCGCTCCGTGACCCGCCCCAGATCCACCGCCCGGCACCGTCTCGGCCCGATCATCGCCGTCGTTTTGATGGCCACAGCCGGCCCCGCCGCTCTCCCGGCCCACGCCGCCACCGGGACCAGCTCGCTACCTGTCGCCGCGCCCGCGGCGACGGCGGACGCCACGGCGTCCCTCCTCAAGCCCGGCGACCGGGTACTGGGTCTGGGGCGGACCGGGTTCCTGAGCCGGGACGCGGACGACTACACCCTCATCCGCTGGACCCGCCTGGCCGACGGGGCGGTGACCACCGTCCCGTACAAGCCCCGCACCTACCTCTCCCGCGACTCGGACGTCGCGGTCCTCCAGAACCGTGACACCACCTCCCTGAGGGACATGGCCACGGGAACGGACCTCTACTCGGTGTCGGTGAACTGGGACCGGTACGCGGGAGCCGTCGGCTCCCATCTCTTCTTCGGGGCCGACCTCGCGGGCCACGGCCCCCTGGACGTCTACTTTCCCGGCCCGGACGGGCCGGCACACCGGACGGTGACCGGGCTGCCCCAGGACGCGTCCGAGCTGTACGCGGTGGCGGGCGCCGACGGCGAGGCGCTGGTGAGCTACCTCAGCGGTGAGGGCACGACAGCGGTCGCCCGCCACTGGGCGGTGGTGGACCTCGCCTCCGCCGCCGTCACCTCCTCCCGCCGGGTCCCGGCCACAGGCTCGATCGAGTCCTACGCCTATGCCCTCTCCGCCGGATACGTCGCCTGGACCGAGTACGACTCGGCCTCGGGTACGAACGTCATCGTCCTGGACCGCTCCACCCAGAAGGTCCAGCGCTTCCCGATGCCCACAGTGGGGAGGCTGCTCATCGGCCTGGTTGGGGACTGGGTCACCTACTCCCGGCCCGGAGGGCTCCTGGAGGAAGAGGCGGGCCCGCTCATCCCGCTGACCGCCCACAGTCTCACCGGCACCACCACGCGCAAGCTCCTCGACCACACGGTGTCCGGTTTCGGTACCGCCGGCGGCGCGCACGGCTTCGTCGGTGGCACCGTGGCCGGCGGCGAGGGCCTCTACCGGGTCGCGCCCGGCACGGACGGCGTCCCGGTCGCCTCCCGGCTCGCCGCGACGGGCGAGCCGACGCAGGTCACGCTGCTCCGCCAGGACGTCCCCACGACGGTGGACCTCGACCGCACCGGCGGCAAGCTCTCCATGGCCTGGGAGCTCAGCCGGACCAACGTCACCATGTGGGTCACCCTGCGCAACACCCGCACGGGCGAGTCGATCACCGAGTACGTCGAGCAGCCGGCGCGGGACGAGGATCCGCAGCCGACGCGGTTCGACTGGAACGCCACGCTCAACTGGCAGGGAACCCCCAACCTCTGGACCTCCGCCTCGCCCGGCCCGTACACCTGGGAGATCAGCGCGATCCCGCTCAACCGCGTCGGCCCCACGCTGAAGGCGTCCGGATCCCTCACGGTCACCCGCAAGACCGGCGCACACGACTTCGACAGCGACGGCTCCCCGGACGTCCTGGCCCGCGACGAATCCGGCAACCTGTGGCTCCAGGACGTCCACCACCGGGAGGAGTGGCGAGAGACCTACCAGAACCCGGAGTCGCTCGTCGGCGGCGGCTGGCAGGTGTACGACCGGATCGAGGCCACCGGCAACATCGCGGGTGCCGCCGCCCCCGAGATCATCGCCCGCGACCGGAGCGGAGTGCTCTGGCTGTACCAGGGCACCGGCAGCGGCAAGGCCCCGTTCACCACCCGCACCCGGATCGGCGGCGGCTGGCAGGCGTACACCCACCTGACGGGCGGCAGCGACCTCACCGGCGACGGCCGCCCCGACCTGATCGCCACCGACGGGTCCGGCCGCCTCTGGCTGTACCGGAGCACGGGCTCCGCGTCCGCGCCCTTCGCCGCCCGCCGGCTGATCGGAAGTGGCGGCTGGCAGACGTACGACCGGATCGCCGCGACCGGCAACCTCGCCGGTGGCGCCGACGGCGACCTCGTCGCCCGGGACCGCGCCGGCGTCCTCTGGCTCTACCTCGGCAAGGGCGACGGCACCTTCGCTTCCCGGACCAGGATCGGCGCCGGCTGGCAGCGCTACGACGACCTGATCGGCTCCGGCGACGTGGACCGGGACGGCAAGCCCGACCTGTACGCGCCCGACGTCAACGACGGCATCCCGGCGCCGTTCGTCTACCGGGGCACGGGCGCGTGGCAGGCGCCGTTCCGCCCCGGAGAGGGAGTGAGCCTCATCCAGGACAGCCGTTGGTTCAACCTCTTCGCCTGACCCCTACCGCCGCGGGACGGTCGCCCAGACGTCTTGCCAACCGTACGGTCCGGTGCTCGTCGTGATGTCCAGGACGAGCACCGTCCCTCGCTCCACTCTCAACTGGCGGTGTATTGACCTGCAGCGTTGTCGACGCGGCCGAGGTGTTCGAGGAACAGCTACGCTTGCTACAACAGCCCGGTGTTGCAACCACCAGTTGAACTACTGATCTTTTCGTTAGTTCCGTGGGCATGGCGGCCGTGCTGGTTGGATCCTGGTGTGGTGTCTTTCACGCCTTCGTCTGTTGTTCCGCCTTTGACCCGTCCGCAGTTGGCCGAGGCCCGGCGTGTGCGGGCGGCCGAGTTGTTCGATCAGGGGCGTTCTGGTTCGGGCGTCTCGCTGCTGCCGCAGGTCCGCCGCACCTACGCACCCCGCGGCCGCACCCCGCTCCTGCGACACCGGCTGAACTGGAAACGCGCCTCGATGGCCGGCGCCCTCGGCTATCACGCCGCCGATCCAGAGCGAGGGCCTCGCCTGTGTTTCCACCTCAAGCCCGGCAGCTACGACACCACCGCTCTGATTGAGGTCCTGGAGCAGGTGAAGGGGTTCTACCGCGGTGAGCGGGTGGTCCTGGTCTGGGACGGCCTGTCGGCTCACTGGAGCCGGGCCATGCGGGCCTGGGTCGCCGAGCAGGACTGGCTCACCCTGGAGCGATTACCCGCTTACGCGCCTGAGCTGAACCCGGTGGAACTGCTGTGGTCCTCGCTCAAGAAACGCGAGCTCGCCAACCTCGCCGGCGACCACCTCGCCGATGTCGCGGACGCCACCGAACAGGGCATCCGCCGGATCAACCACAACCCCCAGCTGCCCTGGTCCTTCCTCGCCCACACCGGCCTGACCATCCACCCACCAACCCCACCCAACTAACGAAAAGATCAGTAGGGCGTGTTGCAGAAGGCTCGACCAGCTCACCGAACGGCCGGATGATCACCTTGAGGCCGAGGGAAGAACACGAAGCCGTCCGGGCCGCTCGCGCCGCCCAGGGAACCCGTGCCTGAAGAGCCCGCTACGCGGCCCGCAACGGCATCGAGGGCACCATCTCCCAGGCCGTCCACACCCTCGGCCTACGTCAGTGCCGCTACCACGGACTCGCCAAGACCCGGCTCCAGCACCAGCTCATGGCCACTGCCCTCAACCTCACACGAATCGACGCCTGGACCAGAGGCAATCCCCGGGCCCGCACCAGCCACCTGGAACGACTTCGTCCCGCCGAGATCACACTCGACGGGACGAATTAGCCAACGGCATCCCCACGGGCCCGGGGCCTTGTCGTAGGCGTGATGCCTAGACGAAGTGGAAGTAGTTCCACTTCTGGTTGGCGCCGCCATGGCACTGCCACTGGCTGGCCGCCGTCCCCCACTCGGTCGACCAGCCGCCGATCTCCATGCACAGGCCGCTGTTGGCGTTCCTGATCTCGTGCGGGGCGTAGTTGATGCTGTCCGAAGTGGGCACGATCCAGCGCTGGTTCAGCCCACCCGTGCAGTTCCACTGGCGGACGGGGGCGCCGTTGTCCTTGCGCCAGTCGGCGATCTCCAGGCACAGGCCGCTGTTGGCGTTGACGATCCGCGCGAGACCCGGCTCCGAGGTCTGCTCGATCACCCAGACCTGGTTGTCGCCGCCAGTGCACCCCCACTGGTTGGCCCCCGTCCCCCACGAGGTCGACCAGCCGCCGATCTCCAGGCACCAGGTGCTGTGGTTGTTCTTGATCCTGGTGCCCGGTGCCTGCGCCGCCGCGGGCGATGCCGACATCAGTGTAAGGAGCAGGCCGAGCGCTGCGGTCAGACTGCCGATGGACTTGACGCGATTCGGTCGCACGAATCCCCCTGTTGTGTGATCACTCGATCCACGGGAGCCGCCAGCGGCCACGCCTGCCCGAAGGCCGACGAGCCTGGCGTCCGCCCGGAAGCTCAGCGTATTAGATCATGACGCGAGCATGCCCGCCCGGTCGCCGGAGGAACGTGAGGCGTTCGCCGTGACCATGCGCGAACTGGACTGCCACCGGATCTCCAACGAGGCCCCAGGCGTCCTCGCGGCCGTGGACCGACGGCTCGGCCGGGACCCCGGCCCCGGCGGTGGGCGGCGACGGCGGAGGCGATGATGTAGTCAATCAGTGGCGGAGGCGCCAGAGGGTGATGACGCACGGATTGGTCCCCGCACCGAGCCGGGAAGGCTGGACGGTGAGGTCCAGGGGGAAGGTCTCGCCGGGTGCGTGGGTGGTGTAACCCGCCCGAGTGCAGAGGGCGGCAGGGCCGCGGTAGGACTCAACGCCCGTTCAGTTCGTCTGCGAGTTGAACAGGTGGTCACCGAAGTAGCCGACCACGATCAGGCCGCTGCGGTCCACGGCGCCTCCGGGATGTGATGGAGTGGTCCCCGGCGGTTTACCTCAACTCACCCTCGGGACGGGCCTTCTGGGCTCCGATCGGGTCCAGGAGGAGAGCTTTCGTCTCCTGCTACCCGGGGACGCCCGACACCCAGTCGGGCAAGGAACGGGAGAAGGGGGCGGCCTTGGCAGGTCGTCACCGTCGAGAGAAGCCGAAGCCTCCGAAATGGCTGCGTGTCACCCGCTGGATTCTGCTGCTGATCGCAGCGGTCCTGCAGGTCACGTACTGGGCGCTGATGCTTCACGGGGGAACGCCCCCGACCCTGGGCGCCGGCCCCTGGTGTTGACCCACCAGGAGACCGACGGCCACAGTTGAACAGTGGGGCCCCTTGTGAGATTCACGGTCCGCGGGGGCCTTCGTCATGCCAACACTGGCATGAGTCATGATGCCATCCAGCCACACCATCCCATGGCCTAGGCCACGGCCGCCAGCAGAGTGTTGACACTGAGGGACTGCCACCGCTTCCGGCGGCCCCCGGCCCTGGCGACCTGCGCTTGTTGACATACCCTGCGCCCCTCCGCTTGTGCCACCCCTCTCTGCCGCGCGCCGAGCTCGCGTTCCGTCGCGTCTGACCTGCAGGTCCGTACCGTGGAGATTCAGGCTCGACGGAGAGGTGGTGCGCAGTGGCCAGACGCAGGGACGAGACCCCCGAGGCCAAGGAGAAGCGGCAGGCAGCGCAACGATCACTCGCCGCGATCCAGGAAGCTGCGGGGCAGATCGGGGAGCTGACGCCGTATCTGCGGGAGCGGCAGGTGCGCCGGGCGCTCGCCGACGGCAGGGTGCCGGCGGTGAAGGAGCACTGGTGGCCGGAGGTCGAGGCTTGTCGACGATCAAGTTTTTCGGCTCTGTCGCAGATCTTGTGACGCTTACAGTGGGGTCTGAGGCGGCCCGCCATCATGTGTCATTCTGCGGCGGTCCAGGCGGAGCGGGGACAGGCCAGTGAGGGTCGTACCAGCGATCGGGGCCGGTGAGGCCGAGCAGCCGTACCGCGTGAAGCAAGTGCTCGGGAGCATGCTGGGCTCGCAGCCGGGCAGGGGCATGGCCAATCGTCCAGGTCGTGAGCTCCACCCGTGTCTCCTCCGCATCTTCCTCGTCCCGGTCGGTACGCCAGGGAAGTACGTCCATCAGCAGGTCGTACTCCCAGCCGTCCAGCGATTCGGCCAGGTGCTCGGTGGCCGTGGGATGGCTCTGCTGCTCCCAGACGGAGAGCCAAGGGGTGAGAGTGCCGGCTGCCTCGGTGCACACGGCGAGTACTTCGTCAGCGGGTACGGCGGGATGCGCGTTGTTGAGGGTGTGAGCCCACCAGGCGTGCAGGAACTCCCATACTGCTCGGGACTGGCGGGCGGGCCACTGCCGCCACTCACCGGCAGCGAGTACGGCACCAGGGTGCCCCAGAGGACTGGTGAGATCGATGCAGCCGCTGACAAGGGCCCTCGTGAACTGGGGGAGGATGCGGCGCAGGAGGGCCGCACGGTCCCGCCAGTCGGTCGCTTGCCAGGTACGGTTCAAGAGGTCGGCCTCGAGCTCCACATTGGCCGTCTTCAGCAGCGCGAGTTCTTCCGCACTGCCCCAGTGGCAGTCGCACTGGGACTCGTCTGGGTGGGCGGTCATCCCCTGAAAGGCCTCGGCCAAAGTGCTCAGCGCGTCGTCAAGACGCGCGCGGGTCTCATCTATGTTCATCGCGGAGTCACCTTCGCGGACTCCGGGCGGCTTCCACCGGCCGAAGATTCTCAATCTACCGGACACGCGACGCCGCCTGAACTGGAGTCGCGCACCGCTGGGTTTCGTCACCACCGTGAGGCGTCACAAGATCTACGACAGAGCCGAATAACGCGATCGTCCACAAGGCTGCGGTACGGGCGCACGACGCGGCCCCGGACGCGGGTGGCGTGCCGGGGCCGGGCCGCTGATCAGTTCGGCTCGACGGTAGGCGAGTCGGCCCCCGGCCGGTCTCCGGGCATGTCCGGTGGAGGCAGCTGCACGAGAATACGGCCGCCCCGGCGCCCGTCCGTCGATAGTCGGCGAGCTCTACTGCTGCCCGTCCACCCCGCGGAGCACGTCACCGACGGTCTGGAAGGAGTCGACCCTGTGCTGTGCGCGGCGGGCGCGTTCCTCCGGGTCCGGCGTGAAGAGAGCCTGCCGTCCCGGATGGTAGGTGCTGACCACCTTCAGGCCCCGTTCGCGGACAACTCCGGCGTGCGTCTTGAGCAGGCGGCGCCACGCGTCCTGGGCTTCGTTCCCCTGAAGAAGCACGACCTCGACCTTCGGCATCAGCCCCAGCAACTGCTTCAGGACCTCGACGCCGGCCTGGATCTCGGCCGCCTTCGGCGAGCGGTTGATGTACCAGGGGTAGGCGTTCCAGGGAGTGACGTCCCGCGGCACAATCCCCGCCCCCTCGAAGAGCTGTACCTGAAGCTCCGCCGTCGGATCGTCGTTCTCCACACACAGAAATCCCGAGCCGACACCCTCCTGCGTCTTGGGGCCCGGGTCACGCAGGATCGACAGGGCGCGCGCCTCCACGCCCCCGTGCCAGGGGGCGACGTGAGGCATCCAGCCACGCCCGTCCTGATCCCGCAGGGCGTCGACCATCTCATTGATCGGACGCACGTGGGGGGCGTAGCGCCCCTGCTCCTGCTCTATCCGGAACGCCTCGTCACGCATTCGTCGCGCCATGCTTCCTCCAACACCGGCTCACACCATCGCGGGGACCCTACCGTGCATGTCTGACATCGCAGACCGCTCGATCGACCCCGCCTGCAGATGCCCGAAGACGAGCAGCAAAGGCTGCGACGAGACTGCGAGCGGCTCTGTGGCTTTCTCGACGTCATGCGACAGCGGTGTAGACGGCCTCAGCCGGTGAAGACGGCAGCCACCCCCGGGAAGAGACAGCCGCCGGAAGCACCTTCTACCCCTCGCCGACGGCTGTCTTGGGCTGGCCGCAGCCGACCGTGAGGGCCCGCCCGACAGTCCTCAAAGTGAAGGCACTCGACAAGAAGATCGACCGGAGCCGGGCCCAGATCATCGAGCTGCTCACCCGGCTCGTGGGGCAGCGCCCCGACGCCGGCTGATTTCCCCGGGCCCGGTGCTCGGCCTGTACACGACCGCGGCTCCGACCAGACATCTGTGGTCGGAGCCGCGGTGCGTTGGGGGTCAGTTTCCGGCGAGCAGGCGTTCCTGTCGGGCCTGGACGAGGCCGCGCCAGGCGGAGCGGACGTCGTCCTCGCTGCGGGTCCAGCGGACGGTCGAGGGCCCTGGGAGAGGGAGGCCGGCCATGAAGTGGGCGATGTCGGTGAAGTAGGCGAAGTCGCCGGTGGCGGTGAGCGTGCGGAGACGGCCGATGGTGGCGGCCAGGTCCTGGTCCGCGCCGCGGACGGCGTGGTGGAAGGCGAGGGCGAGCTCCACGAACCGGTGGAGGAAGGGGAGCCCCGCGGTCTCAATGTCGGTCCGCAGGCTCTCGGCGCGGGCGGCGACGTCGCGGTCGCTGGTTCCGGCGTCCTTGATCAGGGCGACGACCTGGGCGAGGAGAGTGTTGGAGCGCTGGTCGAGGCCCTCGAGGAGCTGGTGGGCGAGCGCGAGCTCGTCGGCGGCCCGGTCCGGGTCGGCGAAGGAGACGGCCAGCGCGAGGCGGACCTGCATCATGGCGCGCTCGCCGGCGGCGCCGTGCTGTTCGGCTTCGGCGCGGCCGGCTTCGAAGGCGTGGATGGCGGCCGAGGTGTCGGCGTGGGACCAGTGGATGTTGCCGAGGACGCGGTGGTGGCGCCCCTTCCAGCCCAGGGTGGGGACGGCGGCCAGGGCGGTGGGGAAGTCGCCAGCGAGGCGGGCCAGGTTGGCGAGCGCCCGGCTGGCCTTGACGGCGAGGCGGCCACCTGTGTCGGCGACCTGCTGCATCCCGGTGCGGGCGGCGTCGTTCTGGCTGAGGTCCTTGTGGGCCTTGGCCTGGTAGTAGAGGGCCATCTCGGTCAGCTCGGCGGGCAGCAGGCCGGTGTCCAGGACGGTGGTGAGGCGGTCGGCGGTGTGCTGGCGGTGCTCGCGCTGGCGGCGGGCGATCGCGGTGAGCAGCTCGGCCACGGCATCGGCCGCAGTGTCCGTGGCCCCGGTGCCGGCGGTGGGCGGGGTGAGGGGTTCCCAGACGGAGCCGTCGGTTTAGACGAAGGCGGCCTCGATGAGCCAGCCCAGGCCGGTCAGGCGGTGGTCGCGGGCCAGGCGCAGGCCCTGGCGCAGGCACGCGACGAGAAGCGTCCGATTGGGGGCGAGGGCCGCGGCCTTCGTCCACTGCTCGCCCAGGGCGGCCAGGGCGCGGTCGGCGGCCTGGTGCCAGTCGGCGGGAGTCCAGGGGTCGTCGCTGTGTTCGTCGTCACGTACGGCGCTGCGGATCGCCCGGTGCAGATGGTAGGGACACAGGGCGTACGGGGCCTCGGTGACCAGGGGCCGTTCGACCAGGCGACGGGCCGGGGCCTGGTGAGCGAGGCCGGCCGTGCGGGTGGCCAGGTCGAGGTCGAAGGCGTCCAGCACAGCGACGGAGCGCAGCAGGTGGCGTTCCTCGGGGGTGAGGTCGGACAGGGTGCGGGCGAGGAGGGCGGGGAAGGCGCAGTCGAAGTAGGCCGCAGTGGGGGTGCGGCCGGTGCGGCGGATCTCCAGGAAGCGGCTCACGGCGAGATCGAGGTGGAGGGGCAGGCCGTGGGAGCGGGCGGTGATCGCGGCCCGGATGTCGGCGTCTATGAGGGGCCGGCCGTCGTGGACCAGGCGACGACGAGATCGTGGAAACGCGAGAAACGGGTGCCGGGAACAGTCTCACCACTGAACGTCTCGCCGTTGAGCCAGCAGATGTCGAAGATGTCGGTCTCGGTGTCGAGGAGGCAGCACACACCACCGGTGGTGGCGGTGAGGTCGGTGAACACCTTCCTGACGCTCGCGGACTGCACGAACATCCGGCTCATGCTCGAGGTAGCGGCTGTGAACTGCAGTGACGCAAAGTTCGGGTGCCATGCGGGGGAGAACCTGACCGTCAGGTAGATGTACCCGACCGACGCTCGTCCCTGCTCGTCGACCCTGTCGGAATCGCGAAGGAAGAACTCGCGCACCGCGTTGTCGACGCCCACGACGATCGAGGTGTCCAGTTCGAGCGAGCCGCCTGCCGAACAGTCGACCGGTTCGCTCTTGAACTTCGAGGTGAACGGCACGATCAACTGCTCTCCGTCCGGCAGGGTCACCGGAAGCGGCGGCGTCTTGCGGCCTTGGGGGGCGAGCTCGGCCAGCCGGGTCAGTGCTCTCGCAACGTTCCGAGGGGGCATGAAGATCTCATAGCTGTAGTCCAGCCCCATACCGCCCCGCCTCCCCCGTCCTGAACCGTCATCCTGTCATGGCTGGGATCGATCGCCCAGTTGATTCCAACGTGGCTGGCTTCGTCCGGACACAGTCGGCAACGAAGCGCTCCTTACCGTCCTTGAGTCACCGCTCTGGGCATAGGCGGGTGGCCGTGCTGTCATGTCTGGGACCAGGGGGCTGCATGGGGGAGGCACGATGAGTCGGCACGGGCGGGTAGCGGCGGCTGTGGGTGTTGCGCTGTTACTGCTATCCGGGTGCGGAGGTGCAGGGGCACCGGATAAGTCCCCGCAATCCGGCAGCGTCATCAAGAGCGCGGAACAGATGAAGGCGGTCATGCCGCAGCTGGTTCACATGCCCGCCGGCTGGTCCGTCATGAATGGCACGGGCGTATACACAGCAGCCGAGGTCAAGGCGATGGACTCCTGCCGAACCAATCCCTCGTGCGTGCCAGGGCTGCTGTTCAGCGCCCTGAACGGCTACCAGACCGAGGACGGGAACAGGGTCAGCTTCATCGCCGAGGCCTTCGACAGCCCGCAGCTTGCGCGGAAGATGTACAACGCGCGGATCAAGGGCTGGGAGAAGGCAGTGGACCCGTCGACGACCATGACCCCGATGGCCTTGCCTGCCCTGGGAGATGCGGCCAGCGGAACGTGGTGGACCTCGGCCGAGAAACCGGAATGGGCCAGTTGCAGCGTGGTAGCCCTGGTGGCAAGCGCCGTCGTCAACGTCTCGTGCTCGGCAACCGAGGGTCGGCCAGATCCTGAGATGCCCATCGAAATGGCGCAGCTGATCGTAAACCTGACGCAGCAGGCCCTCAAGTCCTGACGCAGCGGAGGGACCATTCGCTGTTATCGGCCGGTCGCACGTACCCGCAGCTCGTACCGCGTGCCGCGGCTGATGGTGTCGGCTTGCTCGGTGAAGTCGGCGTGGGTGAAGCCGAGGAGCGCCGTATCGGCGACCGCGCGCAGGAGCGGCAGGATCTTGGCGACAGGCAGACCGCAGTGAGCGACTCTGTCGGGGATCTTCGGTTGCCGAGTTACTTGCCTTGCCGCCACCAGCATTCCCAGCTCAGGCTGCGGGAGTCGAGGTACTTCTGGAAGGCCGTGGGGGGTCTGGGGCTGCGGGCGTGAGCGGGTGCCCGTGAAGCGAGGCGTTCGATGTTGATGGCGATGCCGGTCAGCACGTGCTGGACGTGGGTTTTGCGGAGGCCGTGGTAGCGGCTGCGGCGGGCTTGGTGGCCGTTGACAAGTTCGCAGATGGTGCCTTCGACTCCGGACCGGGTGGCGTAAAGCTGTTTCCACTGACGGTCTTGTTGGTCGGTGCGGTTGAGGGCCTGGAGTTCGTGCAGGTGGCGGGGGAGGAAGTTCACCGTGCGTGCTGAGGTTCCCCGTGTGCAGGCAGGCCGGTCGGGGCACGGGTTGAACTGGGTGGGATGGAACCGGGCAGCCGTGTAGGGGGCCATGGCGGGGACTTCGATCCATTTTCTGCTGGTCTGGCCGTTGGGGCAGGTGACTCGGCGCCGGTCGAAGTCGATGGTGAAGTCGTCTCTGGTGAAGCCGGTCTGTTCTTTGCGCTGCCAGGCGCCGCTGGCCTTGACCGGTCCGATGAGCTGGACTTGGTGGTCTCGTGCGGAGCGGTCGAGCAGGGCGATGGAGACGTAGCCGCCGTCGACCACCGGATGGCTCGGCTGGCTGGGAAGGCGGACAGGCCGGCCGTAGCGGACCGCCCACTCGGCGTCCACCAGCTCGTCCAGGATCTCGGGGGCGCGAGTGGCGGCTTCTTCCAGCGCGGCGCGTACCGCTTCGAGGACGAGTTCCAGGCGGGTGAGTTCCCGCGCTGCGGCAAGGACCTGGGTGGAGTCGGTTCGCTGTCTTCCGCGTTCCTTGACCAGACCGGCCCGCCGCATCCGGTCCAGGGCCAGGGACAGCAGCTGGTCCGCGCGGTCGTCCTGGGACAGCCGGTCCCGGAAGTCGGCCAGCACGCTGTGGTGAAAGCCGGGATCGTCCAGCTCCATGGCCAGGGCGTACTTGAAGTCGATGCGACACCGGACGGCCTCGGCTGCTTGCCGGTCCGAGAGGTTGAGCAGGAACTGCAGCACGCACACGGTCGCCAGCTGAGCCGGTGAGAGGCCAGGGCGGCCATCGCGCGGATACCGGCAGACGAAGTCCTCGTCGTCCCAGAGCCCGTCGAGCTGGTCACGCACCCACATGGCCGTAGTCCCACGAGGATTGCTGGCCCGCGCCATCCGAGCCGTGAGCTCTGGCACCACCACAACGGACAGGGGACGAACGGACACTGGTCACCCCAGGAAGACAGGACTGCACCGAACCATCCAGAGTGTCCCGAACCCCAACAGCCCTGTCCCTGGAACCTCAAGATCCCCGACAGAGTCGCTCCTTGCCCCGGGACCGACGCGAATCCGATAGTCACGGCTGGCAGACGCCTCCACCGAAGCGACAGGCCTCACCCTGTTCAGACCGAAACGACGCGGCGATAGCCCGGCGAAGCGGAATGCTTCTTCACCTGGAGACGAAAGTTTGCTCGCAGTAGGGTCCTCGCATGCTGGAAGTCATCATTGCTGCAGTCGCTGTCGTCTTAGGCGCATCTCTGGGATCCTGGGCAACAGTGCGAGCAGCCAGGACATCGCAGCGGACAGCGCTTGAAACGGCTCGAACTGCTGAACGAACAGCATTAGCCACGGCCCGGATAGCGAAAGAGATCAAGTGGGCTCAGGTCGAGATCGTTGACGCCTACCTCGCTACTCCCGAGGATCTTGAAGATCTGAACGAAGAGCAGCGTGCCCATCTTGGTCTCACCCCTTCATGGACAACCAGAGGGGTCCTGGACGTCAAGCTACTCAACAATGGTGCCGAGCCTGCTTACGTCTACGAACTCCTCGTAGAAACATGGGACATCAGGGAGGGGGCACCACCCCGCCTCCCAGGCATCCCCCCACGGGAAGGGGTCCACGGAGCTCCGCCGGCAGGCCACATGATGCCCGCACACTTCTACCGCGGCCGAGGCAGAAACAGCGGGGACGCTGGGAAGCTATACCGCCTCTCCGAAGTACTGCCACCTGGAGAGGCCAACCGGTTCCTGCTCTCGGCTGAGCTTCCCGCAGGATTCTTCAGAGCAAACCTGAAGGTGCTTTTCAACGGGGGGCGCACGGCCGAGCTCCAGGACGTGCATTGCCTCAACAGGCCAACCTGGGAGGAAGCTGACTCCTTACGAAGACGGCTGCTAGAACGGCTGCAGGAGTGCGGGCCGACGGCCACATGGAACGGCGCCCCAATGCCCACATCCGAGGCCGCCCACCAGTGCCTGGTTGAATACGACGAAGAGCTAGCCGCCCTCGCCACTCTCTACGAGCAGGCCAGCCGAACCTCCGACCCCGAGTACGCAGCCCTGAACGACTCCCGGCGACTCGTGACGCACATACATCACCACTTGTACCTGAACCGACACCGTTGGCAGTAGCCGTCGCGGGAGTTTCGGTCGGCGACAGGCCGACGCCGTGACTACAACGCCGCCCCTTGCCCAGTGAGGCGCGCTGTGCGGCGGCGCATGCTGCGCGTAGGGTCGTGTGGATCGTGATGTTCTGTCCCTGCGAGGGGGCGTTGGCTCTGGTACGAGGTGGTCGAGCCGTGAAGTTCGAGTGCCGGAATTTCGGTGTCCCGGATCTGCCTCGACGTGGACTGGCCGCGAGCTCCGCCCCTCTTGAGATCCTGCTGGTCGATATCGAAGCGGACCTCGTGATCAGTGACAACGGTCGCACAGTGTGGAGCGAGGAGGCGGTCCAGGTGGCGGAACTGGCTTACGACCTGTCGCGCTGGCTGCACCTCGGGGACCGCATCAGAGGGGACTTCACGTTCGAATCGTCGTACGACGAGCCCGGAGCAGTCCAGATCGTGGCGACCGACGAAGGCTGGAGGGTCGGCTCCGCATTTGCCGCGGACACGCAGAGCTCGCCGGTGACCTGGGAGAGCCTCGTCGCGGCTCTCGTCGCCTTCATCGAAGACGTGCGTGCTGGAGTCGGCACACTCGGCGGCGACCCCGACTTCATCCCGCAACCCTGACCGATCCCCTGGCGCCGCCTTGCTCACGAGATGACTTTGGCCGGGGTGACAGGAAGACTGCGTCGGAAGTGCGCTGAACGGGCAATGCTCACCCGTAACGAACACTGCTGCCTGCGCCCGCGGGGGTGGAGCCGTGCCAGCCTCCCCGGAACCTCGACGCCTACCGGGCGGCGGAGCGGCTGACCAGGCACTGCGCGATTCACTCCTGCACGGCCGGCCCGCGCGACCGCCGCCGCCGGGCACCTCGCCCGCGCCGGACTTCTCGCGCACCTCGCCGGCGAGGCCGACCACTCCGACCATGTCGTCGCCCTGCGTATGAGGGGCTTCGCCGCCCGTTTCTACCCCACCACTGCGGCCGGCCGATCTTGGGTTGTGGAAGGATGTTGCCCATGACTTGTATTCGAAGGGGTCGTGCCTCGTAGGCCACCAGCTTTGCTTCGGCCTCGAGGGCGCGGCTGGCGTAGCCCCTGGTTGCGGTATCGCGATGTCCCGGGTCTGTCGGGAGCGGCGAATGCGGCTATCCGTGTGTTCGAACGGGATCGATCGTCTCCGGGCATTGTGGCGGCGGCGCTGAGCGTGTGGTCCGTGCGCGTCCACGGCACGAAGCGCCGGTGGAGGCCGTGGGAGGAGGAGTTCACCTGCTTCTGCTGCGGCGAGGGTTGGGCCCGGGACAAGCTGCAGGATGCTCTGTTCATGCTTCCGCCGAGGGCCGCCGACGAGCTTCGGGTACAGGTCGAGCGCCTGGACGCGGTGCTCCTCCGGCGCACGCATCACGAGCCGACGGAAGACCCGGAGTTGGCGTGGTGGCATCGCAGGTGCTGACCGTACCCATGCCGCCCACTGGTTCGTTGGCCCTTGCGTGACTGGTCGGGGGGATCTGACAGAGGCGGAGTGGCGACGTCTGAAGCCGCTCCTGCCCACGGGCGACAACCGTTGTGGGCAGTGGCGCGATCACCGCCAGGTGATCAACGGCATCCTGCACCGGGTACGAACCGGGGTGCAGTGGCGTGACCTGCCCGAACGCTACGGGCCGTGGAAGACCGTCTACGAGCGCCACCGGCGCTGGTCGGCCGGGCCTGGTGCAAGTTCGGGTGACAGGTTCGGTCACGCGGTCTGGAAGATGGTGTGGTCATGACGGTCTCGTATTCGACGGGGGTCGGCCAGCCGTTGCCGGAGACCGGCTGTCTCCGGCAGGCGTAGTCGTTCGGTGATCGCCAGGGCCGTACGGGGGGTTCCTCCTGACCCTGGTCGCAGCCGCCCTCTTCCACTCCTTCTTCCTCGGCTTGGTGTACCGCGCGATCCGGCGTAACCGGCCCCGCCGCGCGACCACCTCGACTGAAAGTCGTCCCCGCCCTACTATCAACGCCCATGTCCACCACCTCACCGATACCCGTCCTCCGGGGCCGCGCTGGTACCACCCTCCAGGCTCAGGACGATGTCCTCGTCCTGAGCCGGCGGCGCAAGGAGAAGCGGATCCCGCTCCAGGCCGTCCGCCGAGTCGGCGCCGAGGGCCGTGCCCTCGCCGTGGAGCTGACCGCCCCGGCCGGGACGACCCCGGTCACGTACGAGGTCCGGGGCGTGAGTGAGGTGGCGGCCACGGCGTTCGCCGACGCCGTCACCGCGCTCCTGCCGGAGGAGCGGGCGGCCGACGGCACGGCTCTCGTCACCGACAGCGCGCCGGCGGGGTCCGATGACGACTGGTACACGCTCGCGTTCAGGCTCACGGCGTGGGTCACCGGCCTGGTGGCGGTCGGGGTGGCCGTACCCCTGGGCATCGTGGAGTCGGTGAGCCGCGCGGTCGCGTTCTTGGTGTTCACCCCCATCGCCGTGGGCATCGCCGCATTCGGGGTCGCGGCCCTGTCCATGCAGTACCGCGAGTGGACCTACCCCCGGTACGGCATCACCGTCGAGGCGGTGCGCCGCGGCCCCAAGGACTACGCCTACACCGACCTGCACGGTGTGGTCCGCGGCGCGTACATCTCTGGCAGCGCGCCGACCATCAAGGTCGCCTATCACCCGAGGAACCCCGCCGACCCGGTCCATGCGAAATCGTGGATTGCCAAGGCGGCGGGCACGCTCGTCTTCCTGGCCATCATCGCCGTCGGTCTCGCCTTCCTGGCCCTCACCATCTCCATGGCCGTCGACGGCTTCCAACGCGCCTGATCCCCCCGGCGGACGAACTCCGACGGCGGGTTTGTTCCTCGGCCGATGATCAGGGCTGGTTCACGATCTGCCAGCCGAGCTGTTCGAGGAACTCCTGCAAACTGGACGCGGTGACCTCGAAGTCGTCAGACCAGGAGGCTGTGGTGGACTTCCAGACCTGTCCGCTGTCTCCGATCGCGAACAGATGGCCTCCGCCGTCGCTGGCGAAGACCAGTGCGATCGATTCGCCGTTGACCGGAGCGGGGCCGTACTCGCGGAAGTGTTCCGCCACCGTTGCCGGCGAGTGGATGAAGTACCCGTTGTCGACGTTGGGCAGGGAAGCCTCGCTGATCACCCAATAGAGCGTGGTCAGGCCGGAGGGGATCGGCGTCAGGTCCACGAGCGCGTCTGTCGCCCGGTGGCTGTCGTCGGTTGCGGGCATCACGGCGTTGAGGCCGGGCGGGAAGCCGTGCGTCGGCAGGAAGGACCGCATCAGCTTCGTCAGCGCCGCGTCGGCCTGTTCCCGCCAGGACCGGACCCATTGCGCGTCAAGCCGCTCACCAGGCACTTTTCTCCCTTGAATACGCGCGGGACCCGCCGGCGCGAGCCCGGAAGAACATATCGGAGGGGATCAGCATGGGGTGCGGTGGGAACCGCGCGCCTCCGATCCGCCGCTCCTGAATCGGCCAAACTGCCTTCGGTCACGGCGCTGAAGGTGGCGTCGTCCTGCTTCCCGTACGCGCGCGGGACCCGGCGAGCGAGACGTGATGCTCCGGCTCATGGCCTGCTCCCCGCCCGCGAGGGGATGTTCGGCTCTCAGTCGCTTGAGTCGCTGTTCCCTGTCAGGCCGGAAACTCCACCAGTACGACCAGCGCTGGAACGGCGCCGTCAACCTCGAAATCGAGCAGACCTGTCAGCCTGTACAGGCCCGTCTCCAGGCCCTCGGACGCTGCACCCATCAGGGAGAAGCACGGGCCGCCGGCCCAGTAACAGAGGCTGGCAACCCCGGTCAGGGTGGCTGATCAGCCGTCCGTGAGCTGGGATATCTTCCTGACACGGCACGTCGAGATCCTTCTCCGTGGCGTGTGAGGGAGGGAATCCATGCGCAACACTCTGCTCCGGCGCGCGGCCGCGTTGGCCACGACGCTGGGGCTCACATCGCTGGGGCTGCTCGGTGCCGGCGCGGCGCCGGCTCAGGCGGCGATCAGCGACTGCCCCGTGGGGTACTTCTGTGCCTGGCAGACCGACGGCAACGGCAGCGACTCGATGTTCAAGACGAACACGAGCAGGGCGACGCTGGGGACCTGGGACAACAAGTTCCGCACGGTCATCAACCGCACGTCGTCGATCGCCTGCCTCTACGACGACGCGAACTTCGGCCTCACCCGCGGCTACAGCACCTTCGACCCCCGCCAGCAGTACGCCACGACCGGGGACCTGGGCGCGCCCAGCTCGCTGAAACTCGTCCGCACCGTGCGGGAGCGCGAGGCACCCGCCTACCCCTACTGGAACGCGGCGACCTCGCCCAGGCTGTCCGGTTTCAGCGACATGAACGCCGACCGGAAGTCCGACGTCCTGGTCCGCGACACGGTCGGACGCCTGTGGTTCCTGCCCGGCGACGGTACCGGCCGTCTGGTCGGCTCCGGTGGCTGGAACGCCTTCAACGCCATCGTCCGGCACGGCGACTTCAGCCGCGACGGCCGGGAGGACGTCCTCGCCCGTGAGACGTCCACGGGCAAGTTGTGGCTCTACCCCGGCACCGGAAGCGGTGGCCTGGGCACGCGCAAGCTGCTGGGCAGCGGTGGCTGGAACTCCATGAGCCGGATCGCCGCTTTCGGGGATCTGTCGGGCGATGCCCGGGCGGACCTGCTCGCGGTGGAGAAGTCGACCGGCAAACTGTGGTTGTACCCCGGCACCGGAACGGGCGGGCTTGGCGCACGAAAGCTGATCGGCAGCGGCGGCTGGAACGGCATGAACGCCCTGGTCGGCGTCGGTGACATGAATGGCGACGGCCGGGCCGACCTCTACGCCCGCGAGGCGTCGACCGGCAAGCTCTGGCTCTACCCGGGCAGGGCCGGCTTGCTCGGTCCCCGGGTTCTGGTCGGCAGCGCCGGCTGGAACACCATGGCCGCGCTCGTGGCCGTCGGCGACTCGTCCGGCGACGGCCGCCCGGACCTTCTCACCATGGACCGTTCCGGGGTGCTGTACGAGTACGCGGGTACCGGCTCGGGCGGACTGAGGGCTCGCGAGGAGACCGGGCTGTGGTGGGGTCTCGAAGGCTCCGTCATCCTGTGACCCACTGAGGGCCTTCGCCTCCGCGCGAAGGCCCTCAAGCGCACCCCGTTACCGAACCCGCGCTGGCCGACGGGTATCGCCGCAGCGCTCTGAAGGGCTGTACCGAGCGCTGCCGTCGATGACGTCGACCACGTCGCCGGCTGCCCGCCGGCCGGCCTGGGCCGGACCCGCGGGCACCGTCAGCAGGGTGGCGGCCTTGGCCGAGAGCGCCGTAGGGCCGGTCAATCCCGATTTCCGCTCCCGGATGATCTTCAAGGTGACCGTGCGGTGGGGATACACACCGGTTTCCACCTCGGCCGAAATCGCGTGCGCCAGATGCTTCCCTCACTCCACGTGGAGGTGTCGAGGAGTCCGCGTGGGCGGCCTTGCGCGTGTTTCTGGCGTGGGGGAGTCGGCGCGGGTGGTCCGGCCGGCCGGGTGGGTCAGTGCAGAGGGGCCCGCCAGATGGCCAGTCCCGCCCCTCCTGGCTGTGCGAAGCCGACGGCGAAGGGTTTGTCGCTGTCGTCGGTGAGGAGGTGGATGCTGCACTCCGTGACACTGTCGCCCGGCGGGATCATGCGGGCGACCCAGTCGGTCGGGCAGCCGGGGATCTTCGCGTCGGGGGTGTAGGGCGTCTTCCCCGGTATCTGCCGGCCGTTCCCGGTCAGCAGGCGCACGTGCTTGGCCTGGTCGGTGTAGAGGTTTCCCGGACCGGGGTTGGTGTAGGTGACGGTCACGTAATAGGGAACGCCGCGCCGCTCGTTGTCGCCCCGGACAAGGCCGAGGCCTGCGAGGTCGGCCGGACGGCCCCGGCGCACGGACACCACCGTGGCGGGCAGTTCGACAATCCCGTCCTCGCGGGCGTCCCACCGCACACGGCTGATGTCACCCGGCTCCGCCAGACCGGCGGACGCCGCTTCAAGGCCGCCCTCGACGGGCCAGGTGGCGACCGCGCCACCCTCGTTGAGGTAACCGCCGGCATAGTGAGCCAGCGACAGCACACCGACACCCTCGGACAGAACATACGTCACACACGTGGTGTACGAATCTCCGGGCGCCAGCGCCGTCGGCGCGTCGTCCGCGCACGGCAGGCCCTCCCTGCCCGCCCCGCCGCCACTGACGTGAACCTTCTCCCCACGCGTCCAGTCGGTCCCGTTCAGGACAAGGTCACTGTCCACCATGTAGGCAGAGGGAATCTCCTCCCGGCCGGTGTTGGTGACCTTCAAGGTGAGGTAATGGGGGACCTTGCCCTGGAGTGCCTGGTCCACGCGCGCACCCCGCATGTCCTGCTGAGAACCCCGCACGAGGCTCTCGACGGCGATCCTGACCTTGTACGACCGGTGGTCGGTGTCCGTGTGGACGACATCGCGTGCACCGGTGCGTACCGGCAGGTCCGTCCCAGAAGCAGGCCTCTTCGCAGCCGGCCGCTCGGCAGACCCCTGCCCGGAACGCTCCACGGCCCCACCCGCACCCTGCTCTCCCGCACACCCGGCGAGGACACAGAGCGACGCCGCGCCTATCAAGGCTTTTCTGAGGTGGCTGGACAGGCGCATGGACTTCCCTATAACTGCACGATGATGTGGATTGGCTGGAGGACTGGGAAATCGTAGGACGTCACGGGGGACGTGCGGGCGGCGGGGGAGGGCCGTGGCGGCCTTCTCGCCTCCGCTCTGGTGGCGTGGCTAGATTTGCTGGCCAAGGGTCCATTCCTCACGTGCGTGGGCAATGGACCCCTGGCGTTGCCGACGGGTGCTGCCGACCGGCGTCAGAACAGGTGGTTGTAGGTGTTCCAGCCGCCGCCGATCCGGGTCCGTCCGGTGAACGGGCCGGTCGCCTTGCCCGTGCCCCGGTACAGCCACAGCACGCCCGTGCGGTCGCGGGCGACCGCGTCGGTCTTGCCGTCGTCGGTGAGGTCGCCGGTGACGACGAGCTGGTCGTAGCCCTGCCAGCCGCCGCCGATCTGCGTGCGGGTGGCGTACGGGCGGCTGGCGTCGCCCGTGCCCCGGTACAGCCACAGCACCCCGGCCCAATCCCGCGCCAGCAGGTCGGCACGCCCGTCGCCGCTCAGGTCGGCGCCGCCGGCGAGCCGGTCGTACGCGCCCCAGCCGCTGCCGATGCGCACCCGCGCCTTGAACCGGGCGCCGGTGAAGCTGCCGGTGCCCTTGTAGAGCCACAGGACCCCGGCCTTGTCGCGGGCGAGGAGGTCGGTGTACCCGTCGCGGTCGAGGTCCCCGGCGCCGTCGATGCGGTCGTAGACGTTCCAACCGCCGCCGACTTTGACGCGGGGTGCGTACGGGGTGTCGTTGGTGTGGCGGTCGTAGTACCAGAGGGTGCCGGACGCGTCGCGGGCGGCAATGTCACCGAGGCCGCGGGTGCGGGCGGAGGGCTTCTGGTCGGCCCAGTAGTGGTTGCCCTGCTTGAGCGGGGAGAGCGCGGTGAGGGTGTTGTAGGTCTGCCAGCCTGTGCCGATCTTGTACGGACCGGACAGGGGCGCCGCAGCCGAACGGGTGCCGCTGTAGGAGAACAGGGTGCCAGCGGTGTTGCGGGCGATCAGGCCGTGGGCGGGCCGGATGGTGCGGCCCTGGACGGCGAAGGGCGCGCTGGCCAGCTTGACATCGGTCTCGTCCCAGACGGCCAGGTCGTAGATGTCGTAGCGGGTATGCGCCTGGAGCTTCTGGGCGTACTGGCCCGCGGTGCCGGTCAGTGCGTAGCCGATGACGTGGTCACCGGGCTCCAGCTCGCAGGCCAGGTTGGTCAGGCTGTCGGGCAGGGTCTCGTAGCGGATCTCGCAGGTGGCGCCCGGGCCGGTGGTGATGTCGCTGATGCGGACGGCCAGGTTGGCGTAGAGCTGGCCGTCGGCCCTGTCGAAGCGGAGCGTCAGCCGTCCGGCGTCGTTGGCGTGGACGCGCAGTTGCTGGCGGACGGTTCCGCCGTCGGGGACGGTCGGGGTGTCGAAGGCGATCGTGTTCAGCAGTGCGTGCGCGCGGGACTTCACGGTGACCTTGCCGGTGCCACGCCGCCCGTCCGCCGGGAGGCTGCCTGCGCTGCGGGCCTCCTTCACGGCCGTCGCGAGGTCGCCGCCGGCCGACATGTACGCGAAGCCCCAGTACAGGGTGGCGTCCGCGGCGCCCGAGGGAACGATGGTGGCGGGCTGCTGATAGGGGACGCCGTCGCACACGAGGACACCGGTGTACCCGGCAGCCGGGGTGCAGCTGTTGTTGTAGAAGTCGTACCCGGTTGGGAGGCCCGCCCCGGCGCCTGTCGGGTCGGTCATCGGCTTCGTGCCGACGGCGATGACGACCTTCCCCCAGAAGGTCGTGCCGGACTCGGTGATCGGGTAGAGCCGCGGTGCCGAGCCGGGTGCGGCCACCACGTCGTACCCCGACAGCCTCAGCTCGTCCGCTGCGGTGGCAGTGGGCGGGGCGAGGAGGGTTGCGGTGGTGAGGAGCCCGGCGGCCGCGGAGAGCGTGGCCGTGCGGCGGGTGAGGCGTCGCATGCGTGTTTCCAAAGGGGCATGAGTGGGTGAGCGACTGCGAGCTGGGCTGCGCGCAGCGGTGCCGGGCTGCGTAGGTAAAGAGGTCGAGTTCTCCGAGCCCTTGGGCGTGGAGGTTCGGGGTAGATGGGTGTGGTCTTCGGGTATCTGCGGGTATCCGTGTTGATCCCTGGGACCGGGACAGACGGAGCCGGGGAGCGAGGGCGTTCAGTGTGCGGCGAGGGTCCGGTTTTCACCGCCCCCATAGGCGGGCTGTCACTTACCACGTCGCGGTGAGTGATGACGGAGCAGTGCGGGAAACCCCACCCAGTGGTGCATGAAAGTTTAATGATCAAGCGTAGATAACATGACGTCAGGGGTGTCCGTCAACGGAAATAGCAGGTCCGGGTTCCGGTTCGTCAGGTCTGGGTGTTCCCCTTCCCCTCGTCCTTGTCCAGCGGGGGCGCCGACGAGCCGGTCGGCAGTCACCGGGGTCTTCATGGGCGGTCGCAGGAGCGGCGCCTCGCTTCCGTTGAGCGGTGGCAACGAGTGGAATACCCGTTGCCGAGACGCCCCCAATCGGGGGATCAGGCCGGCGCGGGCTCTGCAAACTACTCTCGCCGCGCCGCCGGCAATACACCGCTGATGACTTCATCGGGAGTCCCCCGGTGTGGTGCTGTTCCGGTTTGGCCGCTTGACAGGACGTTGGCCCGCGTGTTCTTCAACCACACTCCAACGCCGCCCGCTGACGAACGATGACGAGCGGGTCGAGGGAATGGGCGGTTGCGTCCCGGTGTGCCGGGGTGGATGGGGCTGTGTGCGTGGGAGTTCAGGTCCGGAAAGTCTGTTTGGTGATGGAGTGCTGCGCCCCTTGGTAGGCGCGTGCCGGATCTGGAGCGAGATCTTCCGATCAGTCCTTGTTTGCGCTCGGGCTCCCCAGGATTTGCCAGGAGTGTGTCAGATCCCCCTTGACCCTTCACGGTACGCACACGTGTCATATGTCGATCCGTGCATAGGTATGCGCGGTGCGTAGTGACAGGGTGGGGAATGAACGTGAGAACGGCGCGTGTCAGACGCGCTCGTGGCAGAGGGCGTGTACTGGCCTTCAGTACCGTCGTGGCGCTCATCGCGGGTGTGGCGCCGATGGCATCGGCCGGGACGGCGGCCGCGGACGAGGCGTCCGTGGTGGTTCTGAGTGAGTCCGAGCAGGCTTTGAGGCAGGCTGCGGAGTCCGGGGATCGGGTGGAGGTGGTGGGGGAGCGGACCGAGTGGGAGACCGTGTTCGCGAACCCTGATGGAGGGACCTTCACGCTGGAGAAGTCGATCGTTCCCGTCCGCGTGAAGGACGGCACCGGCTGGGTGCAGCCGGACGCGACGCTGGAACGCCGCGGGGACGGTTCGATCGGACCGAAGGCCGCTGTGGTGGAGGTGTCTTTCTCCTCCGGCGGTCCGGGCGCGGATCTGGTGTCGATCGGGAAGGACGGGCAGTCGGTTTCGATGGGCTGGCCCGGACAGCTTCCCGAGCCGCGCCTCGACGGTGAGCGCGCGATCTATGAGAACGTCCTGCCCGATGTGAACCTCATCCTGACCGCGACCGTCGAGGGGTTCCGGCAGGTTCTTGAGGTCGAGACTCCCGCTGCGGCGGCTCTGCCCGAGCTGAAGGCCATCAATTACAGCCTGGAAGCCGATGGCCTGCGGTTGCGCGAAGGCGTGGTCGGCAGCGTTGAGGCGTTGGACGGCAACGGCCAGGTCGTCTTCCGCTCGCCCACCGCCCGCATGTGGAACTCGGCCGGTGACGACGGCGCAGCTCCAGAGGGCGCCGGTGCGAGTGCGCAGAGCGCGGGCGTACGCGCCGTGCCAGGTGCCGCGCTGGAGACAGAGACTCCGGTGCAGGACGTGCCGGAGTTGGTGGCGCCGCCCCAGGAAGGCGACCCGCTGTCGGGCCCCCGCGCCGGGGATGAGGCTGCGGTGATGGAGATGGAGCTGGACCAGGACTCGCTCACGATCGTGCCCGACGCCGCTCTGATCGCCGCGACCGAGGCGGAGGACTTCCCGCTCTACATCGACCCCCCGGTGGAACTGGACCAGACCGAACGCACGGTCCTGTCGTCCGACGGCGATGTCTTCTACAACTTCACCAACGGCGAGAACGGCATGAGCGTCGGCAAGTGCGGCTCCGCTGTGATCAACGGCCAGACCTACTACTGCGGCAATGGCTATATCAACCGCATGTACTTCGAGTTCTCGCCTTCCAAACTCAAGGGCAAGCACGTCCTGGACGCGACGTTCCGTGTGACGGAGACATGGTCCTTCTCCTGCGAACCGCGCTGGGTTGATTTGCAGCGTACCGACCAGATCTCCACAGCGTCCAAGTACCCAGGGCCTGCCAAGCGTGATCACATGGGTGACCGCAACGTGTCCGCCGGCCGGGGCACTGCGTGCTCGCCGTCCCAGCCGCGCGCTGTGATCGGGTTCAACGACAACCCTGCCGAGTCGGACGAGAACCTGACCGCGACCATCCGCGACTTCGCCGACGGCAAGCTGAACAACCTGACCCTGATGCTCAAGGCGAAGGACGAGACGGACACCGTCTCCTGGAAGCGGTTCAACAACGATGCGACCATATCCGTGGAGTACATGAGCAACCCGGCGAGGCCAGGGGAGTATGGATTCCCGTCGGGCTCCACGCAGATCTGCAGCACCTCCTCGTCCGCTCCGACCACGATCTCCGATTCGACCCCGCGGCTGGCTGCGACCCCCCGTGCGATGGTCGGCAGCGAGAGCGGAGCGATGCTGCGGGCGTACTTCGACGTCGACGGCAGGAACGCGGACGGTACATGGTTCGATGCTCCGCAGCCGACGACCACGTCAGTGCAACCCACGACGGGCCATGCCTCCTACAGCGTGACGGCCAAGGACTTCCCGAACCAGATCAAGGAGTGGAACGTTGCGCTGAAGGAGGGGGTGCTGTATCGCTACCAGGCCAGCACGCACTCCTTCGCCGACACCACCTACACCACCGTCCGAAGCGGCCCAGGCACCCCGTGGTGCTACTTCAAGGTGGACACCACCGCGCCCAAGCCACCCGTGGTGAAGTTCAATACGACCTATACCGAATGCGTTACCGGCGGCACCTGCGCGCCGGGAGGTGGCCCGAACAAAGCAGGCTCGGTCACCTTCACCTATGGCGCCGGGGACAACGCCAGCACCAATACCCACTACCAGTACCGCCTCTCCGGAGGCGACTGGACCAGTTGGAGGGCAGCGTCCGGCGGCTCGTACACCACCACCATCACCCCACCGACATCAGGAAGTTTCGTCCTGGGCGTGCGATCCCTGGACGTCTTGAATCGTGCGGGTGAATCGGCCGTCAAGTTCCTCGTCAAAGAAGGCGAAGGTCCGATCGGTCGATGGGACTTCAACGAAACAACATCCGGTGTCGCGATAGACACCTCCACCACCAACACCGCGCTTCGCAACAACCTGACACTCACGGCAGCCGGTGCGACGCGCAACGAGCACGGACGGCGCGGTCAGGTCACAACGGTGGATAGTGAGACTTCACAGGAAAAAATCTCACAGGACAAGGCTCTAGCCCTGACCTCCGCAGCGCAGGGAAGCGCCACCTCCTCCCAGCAGGTAGTGGAGACTCTGTCGTCCTACACCCTGACCGCCTGGGCGCGCCTTGACCACGCAGGCACGGCCAACGCCACGGTGCTGGCACAGGACGGCGCGAGGCACAGTCCCTTCTACCTGAGCTACTGCGCAGACGTGCAGACGTGGTGTGTACGCCTGCCCGACAAGGACGCCGACGGCGCATCATTCTCCAGCCAGCGCGTGGACGCCCTGAACAAGCCCCAGGTCGGATCCTGGACGCATCTGGGAGTCGTCGTGGACACGGAAAGAGACGAGCTCTCCTTCTACGTCAACGGTGCCCTTCAGAAAACCGATGCGCTCACAGCCTCCCCCTTCGCCTCCGCCGGCGCGCTCAAGGTCGGCCGGGCCAAGTATGCGAGCACCTATACGGACTTTTTCCCCGGAGAGATCGACGAAGTTGCCGTATGGCAGTCCGTTCTTGGGCCGGTGCAGATGGCTGAGGAGGCGGACCTGGTCCAAAAGGCCTCCGACCCGAACCCGAACTGGGCCTTCGTGGAACTGGTCGGCCAGTACAACCCTCTCGGTGCCTCCGGTGCGGCCCTGCCCGACAGCAGCGGCTACGGGAACACCCTGACGATGGCCTCCGTAGCCTCCCTGGACGGCGAAGCAATCGTTCTTGACGGCGTGGACGACTCCGCCACTACGGTGCGTCCTTTGGTGGACGACACCGGTTCCTTCTCGGTGACCGCATCAGTGAACGTCGACGTCGACAAGTTCGACGCGCTGCCCAACAAGGCTCGGATGCAGGTGCTCGGGCAGCGGACCGCAGCTGGTGAAACATGGGGCATCTGGTTCGAGAAGGACGGGACCAAGATGATGGATACCGAAGCCCCAGATAGTTCAGGCGAGACCGGCGAACCCACCCTGCCCGAAGAAGTAGCCGTCGGACGCTGGCACTTCGGCCGAATCGATGCGAACGGCACCGTGCAGTCCGTGCAGAGCAAGGAAGTCGAGCGCCCGGCCGGCGAAGTCGAAGTGACCGGTGTCTTCGACGCCAAGTCGCACTCCATTCGGCTGTTCATCGGCGGCGAGACGGACGTCGATCCTGTGGCCTACGAGTCGCAGGTAGGGACGGGCTTTGCCGTCGGCAAGGCGTGGACCGGTAGCGCATGGTCCAGCTTCTTCCCCGGAAAGATCAGCGACATCCGCCTGTGGGCCGGAGCCCTCACCAACGCACAGCAGGTGCAGGAAGTCGTCGGCTCCTAAGCCGTCCTTCTCACAGGCGCACGAAAGAGAGCAGCGGGGCGGCACGAGCCGCCCCGCTCGGCTCCCGACGCCTGACGCACCCGCCATCCCAACTGTTAGCGGTTCTTAGTCACAAGAGCTGACAAATCACGTTACAAGGAGTTGTGCTGTCGTGTTCAGACGCACGCGTCTGTCAAGACGTCAAGGCGCCGTCATCGGCGCTCTGACGCTCGCCCTGTCCATACCCACTCCATTGATTCCCGTCGCGTATGCCGCGGATCTGCCCGGGCGCCCGCAGGTGCCCAAGTCCACCCCGGTTAAGGTGTTCGAGGTCAAGGAACCGGGCGCGAAGAAAGAACGCGCCAAGGTCAGCCAGGAGAAGGCCGCCAACCGCGCCCTGGCCGCCCAGGCCAGGCTGGAAAGCTCCCGCAGCGCCTGGCCCAAGGCACAGACGCTCACCGGCCGGCTGGACACCACCCCCGCCTCCGACGGCACCGCACTGGTGAATGTGCGGGGAGCGAAGGGCACCGGGCCGGCACGCCTGGTACAGCGCCCGGCCGCAGGAACTTCCACGGTCAAGGTCCTCGACCAGAAGACCACCCGCGCAGCCGGCATCACAGGCGTGCTGTTCACGGTCGCCGCCCAGAAGCCCGGCGCGGCAGACGTTGAGGTTTCCTACAGCTCGTTCGGTTCCGCGGTCGGTGGTGCCTGGGCCACCCGCCTGGGTCTGCTGTCCCTGCCTTCCTGCGCGCTGACCACACCGGACGAGGCGCAGTGTCGCGAGGCCACTCCCATCGCCTCCGACAACGACGCCACGGCACAGACCGTGAGTGCCTCCCTGGACACCGTCGGCACCGCCCCACGGGTGTTCGCTCTCGCGGCGACCTCCACAGGTGGCTCGGACAAGGGCGCTGGTGACTACAGGGCCACCCCGCTGTCCAGTGCCTCCTCCTGGGACGCGGGAGGTTCGTCCGGCTCGTTCACCTGGAACTACCCCCTCACCGTCCCACCGGCAGCAGCGGGACCCGTTCCGAACCTCTCTTTCTCCTACGACTCGGGCAGCGTCGACGGCCGCACCGCGAACACCAACAACCAGGGCTCCCTGGTCGGTGAGGGCTTCGACCTGACCTCCTCCTACATCGAGCGCAAGTACGGCTCGTGTGACGACGACGGCCAGAGCGGCAAGAACGACCAGTGCTGGAAGTACGACAACGCCTCCCTCGTTCTGAACGGCAAGTCGACCGAACTCGTCAAGGACGACACCACCGGCTTCTGGCACCTGAAGAACGACGACGCCTCCAAGGTCATCCACGCCACCGGCGCCGACAACGGCGACCAAGGTGATGCCGGAACCGAGACCACCGAGGATGACATCGGCGAGTACTGGAAGATCATCACCGGCGACGGAACCACCTACACCTTCGGCCTGAACAAGCTCCCCGGTGCGGGAAGCGAGCGCACGAACTCGGTGTGGACCGTCCCGGTCTTCGGCGACGACGCCAGCGAACCCGGGCACTCCTCCGCCACCTCGTTCTCCGGCCGCGCCAAGAACCAGGCCTGGCGATGGAACCTCGACCTCGTCGAGGACGTCCACACCAACGCCTCCACCTACTGGTACAAAGCCGACACCAACTACTACGCCAAGAACAGCGACAAGACCGCCCTCGCCGCCTACACACGCAGCGGCTACCTCGAAGAGATCCGCTACGGACAGCGCGCCGACACCCTGTTCACCGGCACCCCTTCGGGCAAGGTCACCTTCGACTACGCCGAGCGCTGCAAGGACTACGGCGGCGGCTGTGGCTCACTGACCGCGGACACCGCCAAGAACTGGCCCGACGTCCCCTTCGACTCGATCTGCACCGACACCGAGACGGACTGCAAGGCCACCGGACCGGCGTTCTTCACCCGCAAGCTCCTCAAGGCCGTTCACACGCACGTGTGGTCCACCGCCGCAGAGCCCGACGCTTACAAGCCCGTCGACTCCTACACCCTCGCCCACGACGTCTTCGATGGGCAGGACATCGGCAACAGCTCCGACCAGGTCTGGACGCTGGTCGCCTTCAAGCGCACCGGCAAGAACGGCACCCAGATCGGCCTGCCGAGCATCGGCTTCACCTACCAGCACCGCGCCAACCGCGTCGCCGACGCGGAGGACGCCGGCGAAGACGAAATTGTCAATGCTGTGCCGCTGACCCGGCCTCGCATCTCGACGATCACGTCCGAGACCGGTGCCATCACCACCGTCGCCTTCTCCAGCTCCGAGTGCGTTCGCGGCACGAACATGCCCGCGGCCGAAGACGACAACACCATGGCCTGCTACCCCGTGTACTGGCCCATCAACGGCGGCGACCCGGAACTGGACTGGTTCCACAAGTACCGGGTCATCGCCGTCAACACCGCAGACCCTGCTGGCCGTAGCCCCGCCGTCGAGCACGCCTACACCTATGAAGGTCCCGCCTGGCACTACAACGACGACCCCTTCACCAAGGAGAAGCACCGCACCTGGTCCATCTGGCGCGGCTACCGCAAGGTGACCGCCTACACCGGGGCGGTCGGAGCCACCCGCTCCAAGACCGTCAGCCTCTACATGCAGGGCATGCACGGCGACCGTCTCAAGAACGGCCAGACCCGCAGCGTCACCATCGCGGGCATCGACATCGACAATGTCCCCGGGAACGCCGGAGACGACCTCGCGGTGTCCGACAGCCTCGACCGCGACGTCTATGCAGGTCACTTGCGCCAGCGGATCACGTACGACGGCCCGCTCGCCGTGAGCAACAAGTTCTACAACATCTGGTACCGGCAGACCGCCAGCCAGCAGAAGTCCTACGCCAACACCATCGCCTACATGTCCCGCACCTCACGGGACTACACCAACACCTACCTGACCGCAGCAGGCAAGTGGCGCACCACCGCCACCAGCTACACCTACGACACCTACGGCATGACCACCCGCACCGAGAACCACGGTGACTGGTCGGCCACCGGCGACGAGACCTGCACCCGCACCTGGTACGCCCGCAACGACGCAAAGGGCCTGACCGGCCTGGTCTCCCGGTCTCGTACCGTCGGCCAGGCCTGCGCGGTCACCGACGACCAGCTGAAGATGCCCACGAGCATCACCCACAAGTACACCCCCGCGGAAGCCCCCGACCAGCGCGGTGACATCCTCTCGGACACCGCCACCGTCTACGACAACACCACGGTGACCGCCTGGAGCGCCGATCAGACCCCGACCCTGGGCCTGGCGACCTGGACCGGCCGAGCCAAGGGCTACCCGGCTGCGGTCACCGGCAGCACCGCCGACCGCGACCCCGCCAGCTGGCAGACCCTGGCCAAGGTCACCTACGACACCGCCGCCGCCAAGCTCGGCCGCCCCCTGACCGCGACCGACGCCAACGGCCAGGCCACCACCACGACCTACTACCCGGCCAGCACCGGCCCGGTCACGACCGTCGTCGTCACGAAGCCGGCCCTCGTCAACGGCCAGGCCCACAAGACCTACACCTACTACGACCCCGCCCGAGGCTCGGTCACCCAGACCCTGGACGCCAACCTCAAGCGCACCGAGAGCACCTACGACGCCCTGGGCCGCATCACCGCAACCTGGGCACCCGACCGCGCCAAGTCCGCCGACGACACCGCCAGCGCCACCTTCGCCTACGGCATCAACCAGACCAACCACCCCTCCTGGACCTCCGTCTCCACACTCAAGGCAGACGGCAAGACCTACGACACCAGCTACAGCCTGGTCGACTCCCTGCTCCGCCCGCTCCAGACCCAGACCCCGGCCCCCAACGGCGGCCGTATCCTCACCGACACCCGCTACAACGACCGTGGCCTCGCCTACGAGACCTACGCCGACATCTTCGACTCCACCAAAGCCCCCGAGAGCGCCTACTCCCAAGCCGAATACGGTGGCGCACCACAGCAGTACAACCTGGAGTTCGACGGCCTCGGCCGACAGGTGAAGTCCACCCTCCGAGTCAAGGGTGTCCCGAAGTTCAACCCCGTCACCACCACCTACACCGGTGACTCGGTGGCCACCACCGCCCAGCAGGGCGGCACCGCCACCCGCACCATCACCGACGTCCTGGGCCGCACCACCGAAACCCGCACCTACGCCGGCCCCCAGCCCAACGACACCGCCTACGGCGCGGCCACGAACACGGCCCACACCTACGTCAAGTACGCCTACTACGACGACGGCAAGCAGAAGCAGGTCACCGGCCCCGACAACGCCCAGTGGACGTACACCTACGACCTCTACGGCCGCCCTGACGCCGCGAACGACCCTGACAAGGGCACCGCGGTCACGACGTACAACGACCTTGACCAGATCGCCACGACCAAGGACGCCGCAGGGCGCACCCTGGCCTACGGATACGACGTGCTCGGCCGCAAGACCAGCATGTGGCAGACCAGCAAGACCGACGCGAACCTCCTCGCGGAGTGGACCTACGACTCGCTCCTCAAGGGACTGCCCGACGCCTCCATCCGCTACACCGGAGGCAAGGGCCAGACCGGCAGCAAGGCCTACACCAAGACGGTCACCGCATACGACTCCCTGAACAGGCCCACGACCACCACCCTGACCCTCCCGACGGACGACCCCCTGGTCACCTCCGGAGCCGTCACCGCCACCAGCAGCGCCAAGGTGAACTACCGCCTCGACGGAACCATCAGCAGCACCACCGAACCCGCAGGCGGCGGCCTCGCCGGCGAAACCATCAGCACCGACTACAACCCCGCCGGCCTGCCCATCGGCCAGTCCGGACTCTCCGGCTACCTCCTCGGAGCCTCCTACACCGACCTCGGCCAGCTCCAGCAGCTCACCCTCGGCCCTTCCAGCGCCAACGGCGTCAAGAAGACCTTCCTCACCAACCTTTACGAGGAAGGCACCGGACGCCTTACCAGCTCCGACGTCATCGACCAGACCCGAGGCCGCGTCCGCGACGCCGTCTACACCTACGACCCCGCCGGCAACGTCACCTCCATCTTCGACCACCAGAACACCGGCAACGGCGCCGACTTCCAGTGCTTCACCTACGACGGCCAACGCCGCATGACCCAAGCCTGGACACCCAAGACCGCCGACTGCGCCACCGCCGGCCGCACCGTCGCCAACCTCGGCGGAGCCGCCCCTTACTGGACCACCTACACCTACAACGCCTCGGGCCAGCGAGCCACCGAAACCCAGAACACCGCAACCCCCACCACCCGAACCTACTGCTACGACTCCACCCGCACCCACGCCCTCAAAGCCACTACCACCGACGGCAACTGTGCCGACGAAACCACCCGCTACACCTACGACGCCACCGGCAACACCACCACCCGCGTCGAAAAAGCCGACAGCACCACCACCCAGTCCCTGAACTGGAACGCCGAAGGTAAGCTCACCAAGCTCACCGAAGGCACCGCCACCACCGACTACCTCTACGACGCCGACGGCGCCCTCCTCATCCGCCGCGCCAACGGCACCACCGGCGAAACCGTCCTCTACCTCGGCGCCACCGAAGTCCACCTCAAGGGCACCAAGAAGTGGGCCAACCGCTACTACACCGCGGCCGGCACCACCATCGCCCTGCGCACCAACGAAACCGGCACCGAAAAGCTCCACTTCCTCGCCAACGACCACCACGGCACCGGAAGCCTCTCCATCACCGGAGACGACACCCAGGCCCTCACCAAGCGCTACACCACCCCCTTCGGCGCCCCCCGAGGAACCACCGCCGGCACCTGGCCCGACGACAAAACCTTCCTCGGCAAGCCCACCGACACCAGCACCGGCCTCACTCACATCGGCGCCCGGCAATACGACCCCACCCTGGGCCAGTTCATTAGCGTCGACCCGATCCTCAGCCTTAACCAGCACCTTTCACTCAACGGCTACAGCTATGCCAACCAACACCCGGCTACGGCGTCAGACCCCACAGGCCTGGCGGAGATGTGCAGCGTTTCCGGCAATTCGTGCCCTTCGGGTACAACGCCGACAGGGGCTGTTCCAAACGATGTGCAGCAGCCTTCAGAGGGCGGCAACTCTACAGGCGGTACTGTCGCCGGCCAGGCGGGAGAACCAGGGAGAATCGCTAATGGCGAGGCAGCTGGCAGTGAGGAATCTGGTCTCTTTTGTGTCGGTACAGGACTTCTGGCCCGATGTGGGGATGCAGCAAAGGCGACTCTTGCCCCAGAAGACGATGCGATTTCGACAGCGGTTCTAGGTGTTGCAAGTAATGCCGTATACACGGCAGAGCTGTTTGGGTGGATTTTCGACCGGGACTGCTGGAATGGCGGACAAGGCGTTCCAGGATCGGGCTGTGACTACGGTTATCAGTATGATCAGTGGGTAGCTTCACAGGGGTACAACACTGCAGGGGACCCCTATCTGCTTCCTGGTGCGCTTGCTGCGATTTTTGCGCACAGGCAGCGTAATAATGAGATAGGCCCCCCCAAGACCTCGACGCAGCTAAGAAATTCTCCTGGTGCAGTTACAGGGGGTGGGAACCTTTCGACTGTCAATGGTCGATGGCTTATGGGAAGTAGCGGTAATGCGGGTAAAATCCCCGGCCAGGTCGCCCATGCGCTTCAGGGGCGAGAGTTCAGGACATTCGACGACTTTCGTGAGGCGTTTTGGAGGCAAGTGGGGGCAACTCCGTCTCTTGCCTCTCAGTTTTCTGCATCGAATCAAACCCTCATGAGTCGCGGGCGTGCCCCGTTTGTGGCAGACAATCAAAGTGTGGGGAAGAATAATCGCTACGTGCTCCATCATGTTAATCCAATTCAGCATGGAGGTGGAGTTTATGATCTCGATAATCTCATGGTTGTGACTCCGAGGTATCATGCTGAGGTGTTGGATCCTGCCTACCATTCTGGGTGATTTGTTACCGCCTGCGGATCCCGAGGAGAAGTGATGTCGTCTCTTAATCGCGAAGAGCTTATCCGGCTAGTTGAAGAGATTATGCATTTCGAGGGGAGTGAGGAAGATGAAGATCTACTGGTTGAGAAACTAAAAGAGAATGTTCTGCATCCTAGGGTGATGGATCTCATCTTTCATCCTGAGCATGGAGAACCAACAGCCGAGCAGGTGATTGACGCCGCCCTCTCATACAAGCCGATCGAAGCTTAGTGGACCTTTTCATCCAGTGCCGGGAGGGTGAAATGGCCTGGTGGACGGGGGTGTGACAGAGCAGGGCCCCTGGTCGTTGGCGTGGTGATCTCACTCATCACATCGGCGACCGAGGGGCCCTGAAGGTTTCCGTATCCTTCCATGCTCGACATCCCGTACGAGCCTGTCGAGCATGTCTCCTGGCTCATCTACGCCGCCATCTGCGACGGAGACACCGTCGTCGTCAGGCAGGCCGACACCGCGGACCACGGCGACATCGTCGCCGTCATGCTGGACAACGAAGCCACCGTGAAGCGACTGTGCCGCGAGGACGGCCACGTCTGGCTCATGCCCCACAACACCGCTTACGCGCCGATCCCGGGCGACCACGCCACCATCCTCGGCAAGGTCGTCGCGGTCCTGCGCACGCTGTAGCCGCGGGATCGCTCCGAAGCTGTCGGGCATCCTTCACGCATGTCCACTTCATCTTCGGAGCGGCCCGTCGTTTACGTGGACGAGTCCGCCAACTCTGGCCAGAACCTCCTCGACCCGCACCAACCTGTCTTCACAGTGGCCGGGGTCCACCTCTCTGACGACCTCGCCGCCTCCATCGTTGACGAAGTCCGTGGGCAGCTCCCCAGCAATCTGCGCGAGCCGAAGTACACGTCGCTGGCGCGTTCCAGCCGCGGACGGAAGTCGCTGATGAACGCCTTCTCGCGCTTACCCGAGGGGAGCGTGCGAACCTACCTGATCCACAAGCGATTCATGGTGATGACCAAGATGGTCGACGTCATCGTGGAACCTATGGCGTACCGGGACGGCTACAACCTGTACGAGGGGAAGCAAACTCTCGCCCTGGCGAACATGCTGCACCTGGCCGGTCCGGTCATGGGGGATGCGGACGCCTACGACCGGATGCTCCACGCGTTCGTGAACTGGGTCCGGCAGAAGGCCACTACCGACGAGCTGTACGCGGCCGTGGCCGCCCTCAAGTCCTCCGTGCAGGACCAGCAGTTCGCCGAGTACCTGGACATCCTGGAATACTGCCGGCCCATCGCTGACGAGACCGCAGCAGAGCTCGCACTCTACGGACATCGAGACGAACTGGATCCGGCGCTCCCAAGCCTGCCCTGCCTCGCCACCACATTCGGCCAGACCCTGGGCGAGTTCCGCCTGGTGCACGACGCATCGAAAGTCATCGACCGCAACATCACCCGCCTGCACACCATGCACCTCCTCCCCGATCCCACGCGGCCGGGCGAGTTCATGAACCGCTTCATGGGTGCCATCGAGTTCGCGGACAGCAAGGATCACCCGCAGCTTCAGGTGGCGGACTGGGCCGCTGGCGCGACACGCCAGTGGGCGCAGCAGACGGCAGATGGCGGCGGGGACCAGTTCTCGCGTGAGCTGAAAGCAGTCGTCCGGCCTTGGCTTATCGACCTCATATGACCGGATCCCATGGAGCGCTGAGGATCATGATGGCGACGAGGGGCGCCTGCAGGATCTGGTCTCGACTCCTGGTAGGCCCCCAGAAGGGCGCCAGCTCCAGGCTCCGGCGCCCGAACACATGAGGGCATTCACTCGCTCGTGGTGCGCAGGGCGGGGGTGACGCTGATGACCTCCCATCCCGGGTCTGGTTCGGCGGGCCGGCGGCGGTGCTCGGGCGGGACGGGGCCATCGGCGTGGGGGAGGTATCCGTGGTTACGCAGGGTGGATGCGCGGGTGGCGCACCAGGGGGTGCAGAAGTTCTTCCGGATGCCGTGGGGGAGGGGCTGAGTGCAGACCAGGCAGTGGCCGGGGGCCGCTTGGGGTTCCAGGTCGGCCAAGAGCCGCTGGATACGCCCGATATCGTCCGGGGTGTAGGGCTCCTGGTCGGAGTCGCAGCTGCTGACCAGGGTGGTGAAGACGGTGCGCAGGGCGGTCAGGTCGCGGTGACAGGTGCCAAGGAGGTCGAGGTACTCCTCCACGCTCCAGGTGGCCAGGACGTCGCTGCGGGTGAGGCAGACGCCGACGGTGTCGATGCGGTAGGCGTCGGCCGTGTCGAGGAGGAGATATCCGAGCAGCTGCCACAGGGCGTCCTTGCGCAGGGTGCGCGGGTGGCGGGTGGACTTGAAGTCGATCAGCATCCCGTCGGCGGCGAGGTCGGCGTCCGCGGTCAGCCGGGACCCGAAGAGGGGCCCGGCAACGCAGTCCTTCGGCAGCGTCCGGGCCCGCAGCCCGGCGAGCGCACCGTCCCCGGCCCGGTACAGCTGCGCGACGACATCGGCGACCATGTCCGGGTGCGGGAGCGCCAGGAGCCGGGCCAGAGTGAAGCTGGCGGGGTCGGCATGCGCAGCCAGCGACAGCGGCGTGAAGGCGAACCCGATCCGACTACGGGCGTTGACCTGGTACCAGGCTGCGGCGATCACCAACCGCGCCAGCTCCTCCTCCTCGTCCTGCGCACGCTCCAGCGGCAGGCTGCGGTCGTCCAGGCCCAGCCCGATGGTGACGTCCTCCAGGCGCTCTTCGAGCTCATCCCCCACCACCCGCATCCGGTACCCGACCTCATCTCCCGGCAGGGTCATCACGCCGGCCTGCGCGGGGATCCCGAACGGGGTATCCGCGCGGAACGCCAGACGTAGCCGGTGGTCGATCGCCGTGCCCACCGTCCCGGCCTCGGTGCCCACACCGGGAGGCGGCAGTAGAACACGATCGTGTGGGTACCGGGAGCGGTAGGCCCGCTGGAGCGGGCGGGGGCCAGCAGACAGCTCCCGGTCGAGGAACCGGCGCAGCGGCGTACGGGGATTGCGCAGACCGGACGTGAGACTCATCAGAGCACCGCCCTTCAGCGGCAGCCACCACGCCCCCGGGAGGCGGAGACGGTCAGCTCGTCCACGCCCTATTTTATCGCTGGTCAGGGCACGTTTCACGATGACAGCCAAAGGGGCCCGGCCTCCCCACCGGGGCGGCTTCCCGGCCAGCCGGTCCGGTGGGGAGGGCTCGCGCAGCGCGCCGACGGCTTGCTCGCTCACGAGCCCCTCACGGTGCCAGCCGCCCCACCCCACCCTGCCCCGTTTACGCCTGTGTCGGGGATTCGTGGAGGATGGGCCAGAGTTCGACGGGCTCGGTGTCGGCGATGGGCATGTCCGCGGCGATCGCCTGCGCCCGCTGGAGGCTGTGGCAGTCGAGGAGGCAGAAGCTGGCGATGTACTCCTTGGTCTCCAGGTACGGGCCCTCAGTGACCACCGGAACACCCTCCCCGCGGCGTACGAGCTGGGCGGCGGCCGCGTCCGCGAGCCCGTAGGCACCCAGCAGTTCACCGCTCTGCCGGTACTTGGTGTTGAAGGCTTTCTGTCGGGCGATCGCCTCGGGCCATGCCTCGGCCGGGATGGCGTCCCACTTGGCCTGGCTGCCGTAGATCATCGCGACGTACTTCATCCCGGGTGTCCT
>NZ_JBHTST010000068.1:0-40064 GCF_042794995.1 Streptomyces sp. NPDC056503 | reverse complement strand
GGCCCGTGGCGTCGGATGACGTCCACGGGCCCGGCGGCACGTTTCTGCACTAGGGGGTGCGGAGGAGTCAGTTCTCCTCGTGGGCGACCGCGCGGCGCGCGTCCGCGTCGAGCACGCCCCAGCTGATCAGCTGCTCGGTCAGGACCGAGGGGGACTGGTCGTAGATGACGGCCAGGGTGCGCAGGTCGTCCTGGCGGATCGACAGCACCTTGCCGTTGTAGTCGCCGCGCTGCGACTGGATCGTCGCCGCGTAGCGCTGGAGCGGGCCGGCCTTCTCCTGCGGGACGTGGGCCAGGCGCTCCAGGTCCAGGACCAGCTTCGGCGGGGGCTCGGCGGCGCCGCCGGGGGTCGTACCGGGCAGGAGCTCCTGCACCGGCACGCCGTAGAAGTCCGCCAGCTCGGCCAGACGCTGAACGGTCACGGCGCGGTCGCCGCGCTCGTACGAGCCGACCACCACGGCCTTCCAGCGGCCCTGGGACTTCTCCTCCACGCCGTGGAGGGACAGGCCCTGCTGGGTGCGGATGGCGCGGAGTTTGGCCCCGAGCTGCTTTGCGTATTCGCTGGACATAACGCTCCCGGACGCTGTGACGACATGCGGCTGCGCCGCGCGGCTGGTAACTCACTGTGAGGTTACGCAGCGTTACTCTTTCCCGTCAAGCCGAAAGCGGCTCGCCACCCCCTCCCGGGGGACGGTCCGCCGCAGGTCGGAGCGGGGGAGGGGTGCCCCCGGGAAAGCCGGCGCGAGCACCCCTGCTAAAGTGGACGGCGTACATCCGACGTCCTTTAAAGACCGTCCAGTGAGGCGGAGAAGGAGGTCCTTTCTTCATGGACACGCAAGAGCACACCGATGAGGCGCGGCCGGTTCTCGAGGCCCCCGACATCGCCCGGGTCCTGACCCGGATCGCCCACGAGATCGTCGAGCGCGCCAAGGGCGCGGACGACGTGGTCCTCCTCGGCATTCCCACCCGCGGCGTCTTCCTCGCCCGTCGGCTGGCCGAGAAGCTCGAATCGATCACCGGTGCCAAGGTCCCGGTCGGTTCCCTCGACATCACCATGTACCGCGACGACCTCCGGATGAAGCCGGCGCGCGCCATCGGCCGCACCGAGATCCCCGGGGAAGGCGTCGACGGCCGCCTCGTCGTCCTCGTCGACGACGTCCTCTTCTCGGGGCGCACCATCCGCGCCGCCCTCGACGCCCTCGGAGACATCGGCCGCCCCCGGGCGGTCCAGCTCGCCGTCCTCGTCGACCGGGGCCACCGCGAGCTCCCGATCCGCGCCGACTACGTCGGCAAGAACCTCCCCACGTCGCTGCGGGAGACCGTCAAGGTCCAGCTCGCCGAGGAGGACGGTCGCGACACCGTCCTGCTCGGCGGCAAGTCCGCCTCCTAGCCGGACCGGCCACCCCGCGGGGCCCGGGCACCCTCCCGCGCCCCCGCATGCCCTGATGCCTCCCCACCCCGGAGAGAAACCCCGATGATGCGTCACCTCATCTCGGCCGCCGACCTCACCCGCGACGACGCCGTCCTGATCCTCGACACCGCCGAGGAGATGGCCCGGGTGGCCGACCGGCCCATCAAGAAGCTGCCGACCCTCCGCGGCCGGACCATCTGCAACCTCTTCTTCGAGGACTCCACCCGCACCCGGATCTCCTTCGAGGCCGCCGAGAAGCGCCTCTCCGCCGACGTCATCAACTTCGCGGCCAAGGGCTCCAGCGTCTCCAAGGGCGAGTCGCTGAAGGACACCGCGCAGACCCTGGAGGCGATGGGCGTCGACGCCGTCGTCATCCGGCACGGCGCCTCCGGCGCCCCCTTCCGGCTCGCCACCTCCGGCTGGATCGACGCCCCCGTCATCAACGCGGGCGACGGCACCCACCAGCACCCCACCCAGGCCCTCCTGGACGCCTTCACCATGCGCCGCCGCCTGGTCGGCCGCGACGCCGGTCTCGGCAAGGACCTGGAAGGCCGGCGGATCACGCTCGTCGGCGACGTCCTGCACAGCCGGGTCGCCCGCTCCAACGTCGACCTGCTGCACACCCTCGGCGCCGAGGTCACCCTGGTGGCCCCGCCCACCCTCGTCCCCGTCGGCGTCGAGACCTGGCCCTGCGAGGTCTCCTACGACCTCGACAGCGTGCTGCCGAAGTCCGACGCGGTGATGATGCTGCGTGTGCAGCGCGAGCGGATGAACGCCGCCTTCTTCCCGACCGAGCGCGAGTACTCGCGCCGCTACGGGCTGGACGGCGAGCGGATGGCGAGGATGCCCGAGCACGCCATCGTCATGCACCCCGGCCCCATGGTCCGCGGCATGGAGATCACCGCCGAGGTCGCCGACTCCGACCGCTGCACGGTCGTCGAGCAGGTCGCCAACGGCGTCTCCGTCCGGATGGCCGTCCTCTACCTGCTGCTCGGCGGCTCCGAGCCCGCCGCCGCCCCCACCGCCACCCGTACCGAGGAGAGCAAGTAAAGATGAGCAAGATCCTTATCCGTGGTGCGAAGGTGCTGGGCGGCGAGCCGCAGGACGTCCTCCTCGACGGCGAGACCATCGCCGAGGTCGGCACCGGCCTGTCGGCCGAGGGCGCGACCGTGATCGAGGCGGACGGCCGGATCCTCCTCCCCGGCCTCGTCGACCTCCACACCCACCTGCGCGAGCCCGGCCGCGAGGACTCCGAGACCGTCCTCACCGGCACCCGCGCCGCCGCCTCCGGCGGCTACACCGCGGTCTTCGCCATGGCCAACACCCACCCCGTCGCCGACACCGCCGGCGTCGTCGAGCAGGTGTACCGGCTCGGCAAGGAGGCCGGCTACTGCGACGTGCAGCCGATCGGCGCCGTCACCGTCGGCCTGGAGGGCAGGAAGCTCGCCGAGCTCGGCGCCATGCACGACTCCGCCGCCGGCGTCACCGTCTTCTCCGACGACGGCAAGTGCGTCGACGACGCCGTGATCATGCGCCGCGCCCTGGAGTACGTGAAGGCCTTCGGCGGCGTCGTCGCCCAGCACGCCCAGGAGCCCCGCCTCACCGAGGGCGCCCAGATGAACGAGGGCATCGTCTCCGCCGAGCTCGGCCTGGGCGGCTGGCCGGCCGTCGCCGAGGAGTCGATCATCGCCCGCGACGTCCTCCTCGCCGAGCACGTCGGCTCCCGCGTCCACATCTGCCACCTCTCCACCGCCGGCTCCGTCGAGATCGTCCGCTGGGCCAAGTCCCGCGGCATCGACGTCACCGCCGAGGTCACCCCGCACCACCTCCTCCTCACGGACGAGCTGGTCCGCACGTACGACCCGGTCTACAAGGTCAACCCGCCGCTGCGCACCGAGCGCGACGTGCTGGCCCTGCGCGAGGCGCTGGCCGACGGCACCATCGACATCGTCGCCACCGACCACGCCCCGCACCCGCACGAGGACAAGGACTGCGAGTGGGCCGCCGCCGCCATGGGCATGGTCGGCCTGGAGACCGCGCTCTCCGTGGTCCAGCAGACGATGGTGGAGACCGGCCTCCTCGACTGGGCCGGCGTCGCCGACCGGATGTCCGCCGCCCCGGCCCGCATCGGCCGCGCCACCGGCCACGGACGGCCCGTCTCGGCTGGTGAGCCCGCGAACCTGGTCCTGGTCGATCCGGCTTACCGTGGGACCGTGGACCCCGCGGACTTCGCCTCCCGCAGCCGCAACACCCCCTACGAGGGCCGCGAGCTGCCGGGTCGCGTCACCCACACCTTCCTGCGGGGCCGGGCAACGGTCATGGACGGGAAGTTGGCGTGACACACCACATCGCAAGCGCGGCCCTCGCCGCGGAGCAGAAGTCGGCCGAGGTGACCGACTGGGCCGGCCGGATCGGCTGGGTCGTCGGACTCCTGCTCTTCGTCGCCTTCGTCTACTGGCTCATGCGCCAGGGCTGGAAGTGGCGCGGCAGCCTCCAGTCGGACCTCCCCGAGCTCCCCGAGGTGCCGCAGGCGCCCGGTGAGGCCAAGCTGACGATGGACGGCCGCTACCACGGCTCCACCACCGCCGGGCAGTGGCTCGACCGGATCGTCGCCCACGGCCTCGGCACCCGCAGCCGCGCCGAGCTCACGCTCACCGACGCCGGGATCTCGGTCGTCCGCCCCGGGGCGAACGACTTCCTGATCCCCGCCGCCGCCCTGCGCGAGGCCCGCCTCGACAAGGGCATCGCCGGCAAGGTCCTCGCCGAGGGCGGGCTCCTGATCGTCACCTGGGAGCACGGCTCCACCCTCCTCGACTCCGGTTTCCGCTCCGACCGGGCCGCCGGGCACACGGCCTGGGTCGAGGCCATCAACTCCATGATCGACACTCCGATGATCGACACGACGGAAGGCATCGCACGATGACGACCTCCACAAGGGGAGCCCAGGCTCCCGCCGTACTCGTCCTGGAGGACGGCCGCACCTTCCGCGGCCGCGCCTACGGGGCCGTGGGGGAGACCTTCGGCGAGGCCGTGTTCTCCACCGGCATGACCGGCTACCAGGAGACCCTGACCGACCCGTCGTACGACCGCCAGATCGTGGTCGCCACCGCCCCCCAGATCGGCAACACCGGCTGGAACGACGAGGACGACGAGTCGAGCCGCATCTGGGTCTCCGGCTACGTGGTCCGCGACCCCGCCCGCATCCCGTCGAACTGGCGCGCCAAGCGCAGCCTCGACGACGAGCTGGTCGCCCAGGGCGTCGTCGGCATCTCCGGCATCGACACCCGCGCCCTCACCCGCCACCTGCGCGAGCGCGGCTCCATGCGCGCCGGCGTCTTCTCCGGCGAGGCCCTGGCCCCCGAGGCCGAGCTGCTCGCCCGGGTGCAGGCCCAGCCCCAGATGAAGGGCGCCAGCCTCTACGAGGAGGTCGCCACCAAGGAGCCGTACGTCGTCCCCGCGATCGGCGAGAAGAAGTTCACCGTCGCCGCGATCGACCTCGGCATCAAGGGCATGACCCCGCGCCGGATGGCCGAGCGCGGCATCGAGGTCCACGTGCTGCCCGCCACCGCCTCGGTCGAGGACGTGTACGCGGTCGCCCCCGACGGCGTCTTCTTCTCCAACGGCCCGGGCGACCCGGCCACCGCCGACGGCCCGGTCGCGCTGATGACCGCCGTCCTGGAGCGGAAGACCCCGCTCTTCGGCATCTGCTTCGGCAACCAGATCCTCGGCCGCGCGCTCGGCTTCGGCACCTACAAGCTGAAGTACGGCCACCGGGGCATCAACCAGCCCGTCCAGGACCGGACGACCGGCAAGGTCGAGGTCACCGCGCACAACCACGGCTTCGCCGTGGACGCGCCCCTCGACAAGGTCTCCGAGACCCCCTTCGGCCGTACCGAGGTCTCGCACGTCTGCCTGAACGACAACGTCGTGGAGGGCCTCCAGCTGCTCGACCAGCCGGGCTTCTCCGTCCAGTACCACCCCGAGGCGGCCGCGGGCCCGCACGACGCCGCGTACCTCTTCGACCGCTTCGTGACCCTCATGGAGGCCGAGCGTGCCTAAGCGCACCGATATCCAGTCCGTCCTGGTCATCGGCTCCGGCCCGATCGTCATCGGCCAGGCCGCCGAGTTCGACTACTCCGGCACCCAGGCCTGCCGCGTCCTCAAGGCCGAGGGCCTGCGGGTGATCCTGGTCAACTCCAACCCGGCCACGATCATGACCGACCCGGAGATCGCCGACGCCACCTACGTCGAGCCGATCACCCCCGAGTTCGTCGAGAAGATCATCGCCAAGGAGCGCCCCGACGCCCTCCTGCCCACCCTCGGCGGCCAGACCGCGCTCAACACCGCGATCTCCATGCACGAGCAGGGCGTCCTGGAGAAGTACGGCGTCGAGCTCATCGGAGCCAACGTCGAGGCCATCCACAAGGGCGAGGACCGCGACCTCTTCAAGGGCGTCGTCGAGGCCGTCAAGGCCAAGATCGGATACGGCGAGTCCGCCCGCTCCGTCATCTGCCACTCCATGGAGGACGTCCTCCAGGGCGTCGAGACGCTCGGCGGCTACCCCGTCGTCGTCCGCCCCTCCTTCACCATGGGCGGCGCCGGCTCCGGCTTCGCCCACGACGAGGACGAGCTGCGCCGCATCGCCGGCCAGGGCCTCACGCTCTCCCCGACCACCGAGGTGCTCCTGGAGGAGTCCATCCTCGGCTGGAAGGAGTACGAGCTGGAGCTCATGCGCGACAAGGCCGACAACGTCGTGGTCGTCTGCTCCATCGAGAACTTCGACCCGATGGGCGTCCACACCGGCGACTCGATCACCGTCGCCCCGGCGATGACGCTCACCGACCGCGAGTACCAGCGGCTCCGCGACATCGGCATCGCGATCATCCGCGAGGTCGGCGTCGACACCGGCGGCTGCAACATCCAGTTCGCGATCGACCCGGTCGACGGCCGGATCATCGTCATCGAGATGAACCCCCGCGTCTCCCGCTCCTCGGCCCTCGCCTCCAAGGCCACCGGCTTCCCGATCGCCAAGATCGCCGCCCGGCTCGCCGTCGGCTACACCCTGGACGAGATCCCGAACGACATCACGGAGAAGACCCCGGCGTCCTTCGAGCCCACGCTCGACTACGTCGTCGTCAAGGCCCCGCGCTTCGCCTTCGAGAAGTTCCCCTCGGCCGACTCCACGCTGACCACGACCATGAAGTCGGTCGGCGAGGCCATGGCCATCGGCCGGAACTTCCCCGAGGCCCTCCAGAAGGCCCTGCGCTCCCTGGAGAAGAAGGGCTCGCAGTTCGCCTTCACCGGCGAGCCCGGCGACAAGACCGAGCTGCTGCGCGAGGCGGTCCGCCCGACCGACGGCCGCATCAACACCGTCATGCAGGCGATCCGCGCCGGCGCCACCCCGGAGGAGGTCTTCGACGCCACGAAGATCGACCCGTGGTTCGTCGACCAGCTCTTCCTGATCAAGGAGCTCGCCGACGAGCTCGCCGGCGCCGAGAAGCTGGAGCCCCAGCTGCTCGCCGAGGCCAAGCGCCACGGCTTCTCCGACGCCCAGATCGCCGAGATCCGCGGCCTGCGCGAGGACGTCGTCCGCGAGGTCCGGCACGCCCTCGGCGTCCGCCCGGTCTACAAGACGGTCGACACCTGCGCCGCCGAGTTCGCCGCCAAGACGCCGTACTTCTACTCCTCCTACGACGAGGAGTCCGAGGTCGCGCCGCGCGAGAAGCCCGCCGTGATCATCCTCGGCTCCGGCCCGAACCGCATCGGCCAGGGCATCGAGTTCGACTACTCCTGCGTCCACGCCTCCTTCGCCCTGAGCGACGCCGGCTACGAGACCGTGATGGTCAACTGCAACCCGGAGACCGTCTCCACCGACTACGACACCTCCGACCGGCTCTACTTCGAGCCGCTCACCCTGGAGGACGTCCTGGAGATCGTCCACGCCGAGTCCCTCGCGGGCCCGATCGCCGGCGTGGTCGTCCAGCTCGGCGGCCAGACCCCGCTCGGCCTCTCCCAGGCCCTCAAGGACAACGGCGTGCCGGTCGTCGGCACCTCCCCGGAGGCCATCCACGCCGCCGAGGACCGCGGCGCCTTCGGCCGTGTCCTGGAGGAGGCCGGCCTGCCGGCCCCCAAGCACGGCACCGCCACCACCTTCGCCGGCGCCAAGAAGATCGCCGACGAGATCGGCTACCCGGTCCTGGTCCGCCCCTCGTACGTGCTCGGCGGCCGCGGCATGGAGATCGTCTACGACGAGGCGCGCCTGGAGGCGTACATCGCCGAGTCCACCGAGATCAGCCCCACCCGGCCGGTCCTGGTCGACCGCTTCCTCGACGACGCCATCGAGATCGACGTCGACGCCCTCTACGACGGCGAGGAGCTCTACCTCGGCGGCGTCATGGAGCACATCGAGGAGGCCGGCATCCACTCCGGCGACTCGGCCTGCGCCCTGCCCCCGATCACGCTGGGCGGCTTCGACATCAAGCGCCTGCGCGCCTCCACCGAGGCCATCGCCAAGGGCGTCGGCGTCCGCGGCCTGATCAACATCCAGTTCGCCATGGCCGGTGACATCCTCTACGTCCTGGAGGCCAACCCGCGCGCCTCCCGGACCGTGCCCTTCACCTCCAAGGCCACCGCCGTGCCGCTCGCCAAGGCCGCCGCCCGCATCTCGCTGGGCGCCACCATCGCCGAGCTGCGCGCCGAGGGCATGCTGCCGAAGACCGGCGACGGCGGCACCCTGCCGCTCGACGCGCCGATCTCCGTCAAGGAGGCCGTGATGCCGTGGAGCCGCTTCCGCGACGTGCACGGCCGCGGCGTGGACACCGTCCTCGGCCCGGAGATGCGCTCCACCGGCGAGGTCATGGGCATCGACGCCGTCTTCGGCACCGCCTACGCCAAGTCGCAGGCCGGCGCCTACGGCCCGCTGCCCACCAAGGGCCGCGCCTTCATCTCGGTCGCCAACCGCGACAAGCGCTCGATGATCTTCCCGGCGCGCGAGCTGGTCGCCCACGGCTTCGAGCTGCTCGCCACCTCCGGCACCGCCGAGGTCCTCAAGCGCAACGGCATCAACGCCACCGTCGTGCGCAAGCTCAGCGAGGGCGAGGGCCCGAACGGCGAGAAGACGATCGTCCAGCTCATCCACGACGGCCAGGTCGACCTGATCGTCAACACCCCGTACGGCACCGGCGGCCGCCTCGACGGCTACGAGATCCGCACGGCCGCGGTGTCCCGCGGCGTCCCCTGCCTCACCACGGTCCAGGCGCTCGCCGCGGCCGTCCAGGGCATCGACGCCCTCAACCACGGCGACGTAGGCGTCCGTTCCCTCCAGGAACACGCCGAACACCTGATCGCGGCCCGCGACTAGCTGCCACCGAGGGGGACACCGGAAACGGTGTCCCCCTCTTCATGAGGACACCACCATGTACAAGTTCTTCTTCCAGCTCGTCTTCAAGCGCATGGACCCCGAGAAGGCCCACTACCTCGCCTTCCGCTGGATCCGGCTGGCCGCCCGCACCCCGGTCCTGCGGACCTTCGTCGCCGCCGTCCTCGCCCCCCGCCGCAAGGAGCTGCGCACCGAGGCCCTGGGCCTGCGCATGCACGGCCCCTTCGGCCTCGCCGCCGGCTTCGACAAGAACGCCGTCGCCATCGACGGCATGGCCATGCTCGGCTTCGACCACGTCGAGATCGGCACCGTCACCGGCGAGGCCCAGCCCGGCAACCCCAAGAAGCGGCTCTTCCGCCTCGTCCCGGACCGGGCCCTGATCAACCGCATGGGCTTCAACAACGAGGGCTCCGCCGCCGTCGCCGCCCGCCTGCGCGCGCGCGTGCCGGTCTTCAGGACCGTCGTCGGCGTCAACATCGGCAAGACCAAGGTCGTCGAGGAGGCCGACGCGGCCGCCGACTACGTGAAGTCCACCGAGCGGCTCGCCGCCCACGCCGACTACCTCGTCGTCAACGTCTCCTCTCCGAACACCCCCGGCCTGCGCAACCTCCAGGCCACCGAGTCGCTCCGCCCGCTGCTCACCGCCGTCCGCGAGGCCGCCGACCGCACGGTCACCGACCGCCGCGTCCCGCTCCTGGTGAAGATCGCCCCCGACCTCGCCGACGAGGACGTGGACGCCGTCGCCGACCTCGCCGTCGAGCTCGGCCTGGACGGCATCATCGCCACCAACACCACCATCGCCCGCGAGGGCCTCGGCCTGAGCTCCGCCCCGGCCCTCGTGCAGGAGACCGGCGGCCTCTCCGGCGCCCCGCTCAAGGAGCGCTCCCTGGAGGTCCTGAGCCGCCTGTACGCGCGCGTGGGCGACCGGATCGTCCTGGTGGGCGTCGGCGGCATCGAGAACGCCGAGGACGCCTGGCGGCGGATCCTCGCCGGCGCGACCCTGATCCAGGGCTACAGCGCCTTCATCTACGAGGGCCCGTTCTACGCCCGCGCGATCCACGAGGGCCTCGCCGCGCGCCTCGCGGCCTCCCCGTACGCCACCCTCGCCGAGGCCGTCGGCGCCGACCACCGAAAGGCCGCCCAGTGACCCTCTCCTTCGGCACCCGCCTGCGCTCCGCCATGGACGAGCGCGGACCCCTCTGCGTCGGCGTCGACCCGCACGCCTCCCTGCTGGACTCCTGGGGCCTCGGCGACGACGTCGCGGGCCTGGAGCGCTTCACGTACACCGTGGTCGAGGCGCTGGCGGAGACCGTCGCCGTCTTCAAGCCGCAGGCCGCCTTCTTCGAGCGCTTCGGCTCGCGGGGCATCGCCGTCCTGGAGCGCGCCACCGCCGATCTGCGGGCCGCCGGCGGCCTGGTCGTCATGGACGCCAAGCGCGGCGACATCGGCTCCACCATGGCCGCCTACGCGGAGACGTTCCTGCGGAAGGACTCCCCGCTCTTCTCCGACGCGCTCACGGTCTCCCCGTACCTCGGCTACGGCTCCCTGAAGCCGGCCGTCGACCTGGCCCGCGAGTCCGGCGCCGGCCTCTTCGTCCTCGCGCTCACCTCCAACCCGGAGGGCGCCGAGGTCCAGCGGGCGGTGCGGGAGGACGGGCGGACGATCGGCGCGACCATGCTCGCCCACCTCGCCGAGGAGAACGCGGGGGAGACCCCCATGGGCTCCTTCGGCGCGGTCGTCGGCGCCACCCTCGGCGACCTCTCCTCCTTCGACCTCGACATCAACGGCCCGCTGCTCGCCCCGGGCATCGGCGCCCAGGGCGCGACCCCGGCCGACCTCCCGGTCGTCTTCGGCGACGCGGTCCGCAACGTGGTCCCGAACGTGAGCCGCGGCGTGCTCCGCGCCGGACCGGACGTGTCCGCCCTGCGGGACGCGGCGACGCGCTACGCGGACGAGATCCGGGCCGCCGTCGCCGGCTGACCCCCGCCGAGCCCCCTCCGGTCATCCCCGCAGGTGGGAGCGGACGGCGGCGCCGGGCCGCGCCCCGTCGTCGCACTTGACGAAATCTTGGCAGAAATCAGGGTCGATATGCCGGAAAAGTCCCGGTCGACAGAGGCTGACCAGGACTTTTCCGCTGTTCTCGCTGACTGGAGCGGCCATGGCCGCTAGTCTCCGGGGCAGAGCAGGCGTCCGACGACCACGTCGTCGGGCGTTGCTCCACTGGTGTGGGTCGACCAGGTCCCTCACCGGTCCGTATCCGACAGATCGACATCCGAGGTGACGTAGGCGTGGCTCTTCCGCCCCTTACCCCTGAACAGCGCGCAGCCGCGCTCGAGAAGGCCGCCGCGGCTCGCCGGGAGCGGGCCGAGGTCAAGAATCGACTCAAGCACTCCGGGGCCTCCCTCCACGAGGTCATCAAGCAGGGCCAGGAGAACGACGTCATCGGCAAGATGAAGGTCTCCGCCCTGCTCGAGTCCCTGCCCGGCGTCGGCAAGGTCCGTGCCAAGCAGATCATGGAGCGGCTCGGCATCTCCGAGAGCCGCCGCGTCCGCGGTCTCGGCTCCAACCAGATCGCCTCCCTGGAGCGCGAGTTCGGCGGCGCGGGCGCCTGACCGGCGCCCCGGCCGGTACCCGATCCGGGACACGCGTCCCGGGCACCCCGGCGATACTGGAATAATCGCTGCATGGCAGCAGAGGTACGTCCGCGGCTGACCGTGCTCTCCGGCCCCTCAGGGGTCGGCAAGAGCACGGTCGTCGCTCATATGCGCAAGGTCCACCCCGAGGTCTGGCTCTCGGTGTCGGCCACGACACGAAAGCCCCGCCCCGGCGAGAAGCACGGCGTCCAGTACTTCTTCGTCACGGACGACGAGTTCGACAAGCTGATCGCCAACGGTGAGCTCCTCGAGTGGGCCGAGTTCGCGGGCAACCGCTACGGCACGCCCCGCAGCGCGGTCGTCGACCGCCTGGAGTCCGGCGAGCCCGTCCTCCTGGAGATCGAACTCCAGGGCGCGCGGCAGGTGAAGGAGTCCATGGCCGACTCCCAGCTGGTCTTCCTGGCCCCGCCGAGCTGGGAGGAGCTGGTCCGCCGGCTCACCGGCCGCGGCACCGAGTCGCCGGAGGTCATCGAGCGGCGCCTGGAGGCCGCCAAGGTCGAGCTCGCCGCCGAGTCGGAGTTCGACACCACGCTCGTCAACACCTCCGTCGAGGACGTCGCACGCGAGCTGCTAACGTTGATGCACGTAGTCTGATCTTTTATCCATCTTCGGAAGGTAGAGCGTGTCCTCTTCCATCACCGCGCCCGAGGGCATCATCAACCCGCCGATCGACGAGCTGCTCGAGGCCACGGACTCGAAGTACAGCCTCGTGATCTACGCGGCCAAGCGCGCGCGTCAGATCAACGCGTACTACTCGCAGCTCGGTGAGGGCCTGCTGGAGTACGTGGGTCCCCTCGTCGACACCCACGTCCACGAGAAGCCGCTCTCGATCGCCCTGCGCGAGATCAACGCGGGTCTGCTGACCTCCGAGGCCGTCGAGGGCCCCGTCCAGTAAGCGTTGCGTTCGTCACTCCAGGCCCGGCGGTCCTTCCGCCGGGCCTGTGGTGTCTCATGGAGTCGTACGTCATCCGAGAGCGCGCACCCGCGTGGGGAGAGGCAGCCGTGACCAAGCCGAAGGTCGTCCTGGGCGTGAGCGGCGGGATCGCCGCCTACAAGGCGTGCGAGCTGCTGCGCCGGCTCACCGAGTCGGGCCACGACGTCCGCGTCGTCCCCACCGACTCCGCCCTCCACTTCGTCGGCGCCGCCACCTGGTCCGCCCTCTCCGGCAACCCCGTCTCCACCGAGGTCTGGGAGACCGTCCACGAGGTGCCGCACGTCCGCATCGGCCAGGGCGCCGACCTCGTCGTCGTCGCCCCCGCCACCGCCGACATGCTCGCCAAGGCCGCCCACGGCCTCGCCGACGACCTCCTCACCAACACGCTGCTCACCGCGCGCTGTCCGGTCGTCTTCGCCCCCGCCATGCACACCGAGATGTGGGAGCACCCGGCCACCCAGGAGAACGTGGCCACGCTCCGCCGCCGCGGCGCCGTCGTCATCGAGCCCGCCGTCGGCCGCCTCACCGGGGTCGACACCGGCAAGGGCCGCCTCCCCGACCCCGGCGAGATCTTCGAGGTCTGCCGGCGGATCCTCGCCCGCGGCGTCACCGCCCCCGACCTCGCCGGCCGGCACGTCGTGGTCAGCGCCGGCGGCACCCGCGAGCCCCTCGACCCGGTCCGCTACCTGGGCAACCGCTCCTCCGGCAAGCAGGGCTACGCCCTCGCCAAGGCCGCCGCCGCCCGGGGCGCCCGGGTCACCCTCGTCGAGGCCAACACCGGCCTGCCCGACCCGGCCGGCGTCGACGTCGTCCACACCGGCACCGCCGTCCAGCTCCGCGAGGCGGTCCTCAAGGCCGCCGCCGACGCCGACGCGGTCGTCATGGCCGCCGCCGTCGCCGACTTCCGCCCGGCCGTCTACGCCACCGGAAAGATCAAGAAGACGGACGACGGGGGAGCGCCCACCATCGAGCTGGTCCGCAACCCCGACATCCTCGCCGAGCTCTCCGCCGACCGCGCCCTGGCCGGCCAGGTCGTCGTCGGCTTCGCCGCCGAGACCGACGACGTGCTCGCCAACGGCCGCGCCAAGCTCGCCCGCAAGGGCTGCGACCTCCTCGTCGTGAACGAGGTCGGCGAGCGCAAGACCTTCGGCTCGGAGGAGAACGAGGCCGTGGTCCTCGCCGCCGACGGGACCGAGACCCCGGTTCCGTACGGTCCGAAGGAAGCCCTCGCCGAGACCGTCTGGGACCTGGTCCTGCCCCGCCTGCGGGAGCCCTCGGCCTGAGTCGGGGGCGGCCCGGATACGCGAAACGCCGGGGCGCGAGTGATCTGCGCCCCACGGAACGAGTTGCTCCGGCCCGGCCTGGAGCCGGTTCGCCCGACCTGATCACATTCGTCAGGCGAGACACCTGGTCCATCTGGCGACCCGGCCCGATAGACTGTCGGTGGAACGTCGCGGGGCGCAGCCCCCTGCCGGTCCGCGAAGAGATAGCCAGCAGCCGCTGCAACCCCAGGGAGCGTTGTGTCCCGTCGTCTGTTCACCTCGGAATCCGTCACCGAGGGACACCCCGACAAGATCGCTGACCAGATCAGCGACACCATCCTCGACGCGCTGCTCCGGGAGGACCCCACCTCCCGCGTCGCCGTGGAGACGCTGATCACCACCGGCCTCGTGCACGTCGCCGGCGAAGTGACCACCAAGGCGTGGGCCGACATCCCCACCCTGGTCCGCAACAAGATCCTCGAGATCGGGTACGACTCCTCGAAGAAGGGCTTCGACGGCGCCTCCTGCGGCGTGTCGGTGTCCATCGGGTCGCAGTCCCCGGACATCGCACAGGGCGTGGACACGGCGTACGAGAAGCGTGTCGAGGGCGACGAGGACGAGCTGGACAAGCAGGGCGCCGGCGACCAGGGCCTGATGTTCGGCTACGCCTCGGACGAGACTCCCGAGCTCATGCCGCTGCCGATCCACCTGGCGCACCGGCTCTCCCGCCGCCTCACCGAGGTCCGCAAGAACGGCACCATCCCGTACCTGCGCCCCGACGGCAAGACCCAGGTCACCATCGAGTACGACGGCGACAAGGCCGTCCGCCTCGACACGGTGGTCGTCTCCTCGCAGCACGCGTCGGACATCGACCTCGAGTCGCTGCTCTCGCCCGACATCCGCGAGTTCGTCGTCGAGCACGTCCTGAAGGAGCTCCTCGAGGACGGCATCAAGCTGGACACCGACGGCTACCGCCTGCTGGTCAACCCGACCGGACGCTTCGAGATCGGCGGCCCGATGGGCGACGCCGGCCTCACCGGTCGCAAGATCATCATCGACACCTACGGCGGCATGGCCCGCCACGGCGGCGGCGCCTTCTCCGGCAAGGACCCGTCGAAGGTCGACCGCTCGGCCGCCTACGCCATGCGCTGGGTCGCCAAGAACGTCGTCGCCGCGGGCCTCGCCTCCCGCTGCGAGGTCCAGGTCGCCTACGCCATCGGCAAGGCCGAGCCCGTCGGCCTCTTCGTCGAGACCTTCGGCACCAACGCCGTCGAGACCGAGCGGATCGAGAACGCCATCGGCGAGGTCTTCGACCTCCGCCCGGCCGCGATCATCCGCGACCTCGACCTGCTCCGCCCGATCTACTCCCAGACCGCCGCCTACGGCCACTTCGGCCGCGAGCTGCCGGACTTCACCTGGGAGCGCACCGACCGCGTCGACGCCCTGAAGAAGGCCGCCGGCCTGTAAGGCGCCCCCGCACCACCGTCGAAGCCCGGCACCCCACCACGGGGTGCCGGGCTTCGGCCGTCCGTCCGCTGTCCGAGCCGTCTGGTAGGTATGGGGCTGTGAGCAGCGAGAAGGATCACGAGGAGAGCACCGAGGGGCCCGAGCAGCTCGCGCTCATTCGGGAGACCGTGCGGAAGGCGAAGGTGCCGCGGGCGAAGCCGCGGACGTGGCGGGACGCCGCGCTCGCCAAGGAGCTGCCGGTGGCCCGGGTGGTGGTGAACAAGGGGGCGCTCCACCTCGACCAGTTCTTCGACTACGCCGTGCCCGAGGAACTCGACGAGGTCGCGCGCCCGGGCGTCCGGGTGCGGGTGCGGTTCGGGGCGGGATCCGGGCAGGTGCGGGGCGGGCGGCGCGAGGGCGGACGGCTCATCGACGGGTTCCTCGTCGAGCGGCGGGCCGCCTCCGACTACTCCGGGCCGCTGGCCGCGCTCGCCGACGTGGTCTCGCCCGAGCCCGTCCTCGGCCCCGAGCTGCTCGGCCTCGCGCGGGCCGTCGCCGACCGGTACGCGGGAAGCCTCGCCGACGTGCTCCAGCTCGCGGTGCCGCCGCGCAGCGCCGCCGCCGAGCGGCGTCCCTCGCCCGCGCCGCTGCCCCCGCCCCCGCCGCCGGAGCCCGGCACCTGGGGGCGGTACGAGCAGGGGCCGGCGTTCCTGGAGTCGCTGGCCCGCGGCGGGACGCCCCGGGCGGTCTGGACGGCGCTGCCGGGGCCGCACTGGGCCGAGGAGATCGCCCGGGCCGTCGCCGCCACGCTCGCCTCCGGGCGCGGGGCGCTCGTCGTCGTCCCCGACGGGCGTGCCGTCGGCCGCGTCGACGCGGCCCTGACCGCCCTCCTGGGGGAGGGGCGGCACGCGGTGCTCACCGCCGAGGCCGGGCCCGAGAAGCGGTACGGGCAGTGGCTCGCGGTGCGGCGCGGCTCCGTCCGGGCCGTCGTCGGCACCCGCGCCGCCATGTTCGCGCCGGTCCAGGACCTGGGCCTCGCCGTCCTCTGGGACGACGGCGACGGCAGCCACAGCGACCCGCACGCCCCCCAGCCGCACGCCCGCGAGGTGCTGCTGCTGCGCGCCGCCCACGACCGGTGCGCCTTCCTCCTCGGCGCCACCGGCTGCACCGTGGAGGCCGCGCAGCTCGTCGAGTCCGGCTGGGCCCGGCCGCTCGCCGCGAGCCGCGAGGAGGTCCGCTCGGCCGCGCCCCGGGTGCGTACCGTCGGCGACGACCTCCTCGCCCGGGACGGGGCCGCGCGGGCCGCCCGGCTGCCCTCGCTCGCCTGGGAGACGCTTCGGGACGGGCTGCGCGCCGGACCGGTCCTCGTCCAGGTGCCCCGGCGGGGGTACGTGCCCAGGCTCGCCTGCCAGCAGTGCCGGACGCCCGCCCGCTGCCGGCACTGCTCCGGCCCGCTGGAGGCCCCCGACCAGCGTGAGCTGCACTGCGGCTGGTGCGGGCGCGAGGCGCCCGCCTGGCACTGCGAGGCGTGCGGCTCCACCCGGCTGCGCGCCCAGGTCGTCGGTGCCCGCAGGACGGCGGAGGAGCTGGGCCGGGCCTTCCCCGCCGTGCCGGTACGGACCTCCGGCCGCGATCACGTCCTGGACCGGGTGCCGGACCGTCCCGCGCTCGTGGTCTCCACCCCCGGCGCCGAACCGGTCGCCGACGGCGGGTACGCGGCGGCGCTGCTGCTCGACGGCTGGGCCCTGCTGGGCCGCCCCGACCTGCGGGCCGGCGAGGAGGCGCTGCGCCGCTGGATGGACGCGGCCTCGCTGGTCAGGGGCCAGGCGGAGGGCGGCACCGTGGTGGTGGTCGCCGAGCCGACGCTCCGGCCGGTGCAGGCCCTGGTCCGCTGGGACCCGGTGGGGCACGCCCAGCGGGAGCTCGCCGAACGCGCCGAGCTGGGCTTTCCGCCGGTCTCCCGGATGGCCGCGGTGAGCGGGCCGCCCGAGTCGGTGGAGACCTTCCTCGCGGGCGCCGCGCTGCCCATGGACGCGGAGATCCTCGGGCCGGTGCCCCTGCCGGTGGTCCGCCCGGGAGCCGCTCGCCGGCCCGGCGACCCGCCGCCCGGCGAGCAGTGGGACCGGGCGCTCGTCCGGGTCCCGCCGGGCAGCGGCGCGGCCCTCGCCCAGGCGCTCAAGCACGCCCGGGCGAGCCGTCAGGCGCGCGGCACCGGGGACCCCGTCCGGATCAGGGTGGACCCGCCGGACATCGGCTGACGGAGCGGACACGACGACGGCCGCCGCCCCCTCGGGCCAGGGGGTGGCGGCCGGTCGTCGGTTCCGCGCGGTCAGCCGTTGCGCGGGCTGGGGAAGGCGGGGGAGCGGGGCTCCTCGCGGAGGGTGGCGCTGCCCGAGGTCGGCTGCGGCGGCATCGAGCGCGCGGCGGGCACCGACGGGAGCGTGCGGGTCACGCCCGGCTCGGCGCCGTGTTGTTCCGGCTCCACCGAGGGCTGCTGGGGCGCCCGGCGGGCGCCGTAGCGGCGGTGGACGGCCTGCTTGGTGACACCGAGCGCGGAACCGACCGCGTCCCAGGAGAACCCGAGGGAGCGGTCGAACTCGACGGCCGCGGTCACCAGGGTCTCGACGCTGTCGCGGAGCTCCTGGGCGAGCCGCACGGTGGGGGCGGGGGCGCGGCCGTAGACGACGAAGCCCGTGGACGGGCCGGAGCGGCGAGGGCGGTAGACATTGCCCAGCTGGGCCGTGAGCGTGCGCAGTGCGTCCACCTGCCGCCGGACCCGCTCGATGTCCCGCACCAACAGGTGCAGACTCGCCCGGGCTTGGGCGTCGTGGGTTGCGTGGTCGGCCATGTGAAAGCCTCTCGAACCGGCGATGGAAGGGCGGGCCGCAGGGGGAACGACGGCCCGATTCGGTCAATCTCTCTTGACCAACGCGCCACCGGGAGTTGGGTCACGCTGCGGGGGCGTACACGCATATGCGTGGGGCGCTCGCCGCCGCGTACGCCCCCTCCCGAACGGCCTAGACTGGTGTGTCGCTCGCAACGCCCCCGGACAGACAGGCAGCCGCCACCCATGAAGCTGGTCTTCGCAGGCACCCCCGAGGTCGCCGTTCCCGCCCTGGACGCCCTGCTCGCCTCCGGCCGGCACGAGGTCGCGGCCGTGGTCACCCGTCCGGACGCGCCCGCGGGCCGGGGCCGGCGGCTGGTCGCCAGTCCGGTCGCGCAGCGGGCCGAGGAGGAGGGCATCGAGATCCTGCGGCCGGCCCATCCCCGCGACGAGGACTTCCTCGCCCGGCTGCGCGAGATCGCCCCGGACTGCTGCCCGGTCGTCGCCTACGGCGCGCTGCTGCCGCAGAAGGCCCTCGACATCCCGGCGCACGGCTGGGTCAACCTGCACTTCTCCCTCCTGCCGGCCTGGCGCGGCGCCGCCCCGGTCCAGCACGCGGTGATGGCGGGCGACGAGGTGACCGGCGCCAGCACCTTCCAGATCGAGAAGGGCCTCGACTCCGGGCCGGTCTACGGCGTGATCACTGAGGAGATCCGCCCCACCGACACCAGCGGCGACCTGCTCACCCGGCTGGCCTTCGCGGGGGCGGGGCTGCTCTCGGCGACCATGGACGGCATCGAGGACGGCACCCTCAAGGCCGTGCCGCAGCCCGCCGACGGCATCACGCTGGCCCCGAAGATCGAGGTCGAGGACGCCCACGTCGACTTCGCCGTGCCGGCCCTCCGCGTCGACCGCGTCGTCCGGGGCTGCACCCCCGCCCCCGGCGCCTGGACCCTCTTCCGCGGCGAGCGCCTCAAGCTGATCCACGCGACGCCCGTCCCCGACCGCACCGACCTCGCCCCCGGCGAGCTGGCGGCCGGCAAGAACAACGTCTACGCGGGCACCGGCTCGTACGCCGTCGAACTCCTCTGGGTCCAGCCCCAGGGCAAGAAGCCCATGAAGGCCGCCGACTGGGCCCGCGGCGTCCGCATCGCCCCGGGGGAGCGGCTGGGGGCGTAGCCCCTCCGCCGCCCGCGCCGGGGACGGGCGCCCGCCGCCGGCCGTCCCTCGGCCGGCGGCCTCCGCGTCGAGCACCGCGTCGAGTTCCTCCGGATCCCCCCACCGGTGCCAGAGCGCCCCGGCCCGGTCGGAGCCGTCCGGGCCGGGGCGCGGCACGACCGGCCCCGCCGGGGGCGACCGGCTCCCGGGCCCGCGGGATCCCCGCGCCCCGCCGGCGACGTAGGCTGGGTGGGTTCGACCCCTTCATTTCGTCACGCGGAGCACCTTTGAGCGAGCAGGCACGTCGCCGTCCCCCCCAGCCCCACCGCCGGCCCAAGAAGGATCCCGTGCGGATGCTCGCCTTCGAGGTGCTCCGGGCGGTCGACGAGCGGGACGCGTACGCCAACCTCGTGCTGCCCCCGCTGCTGCGCAAGGCGCGGGAGAAGGAGGGCTTCGAGGCCCGGGACGCGGCCCTCGCGACCGAGCTCGTCTACGGGACCCTGCGGCGCCAGGGCACGTACGACGCGATCATCTCGGCCTGCGTCGACCGGCCGCTGCGCGAGGTCGACCCGCCGGTGCTGGACGTGCTGTCGCTCGGCGCGCACCAGCTGCTCGGGACCCGGATCCCGCCGCACGCCGCCGTCTCCGCCACCGTCGAGCTGGCCCGCGTGGTCCTCGGCGACGGGCGGGCCAAGTTCGTCAACGCCGTGCTGCGGAAGATCGCGCGGCAGGACCTCGACGGCTGGCTGGCCGAGGTCGCCCCGCCGTACGAGAAGGACGCCGAGGACCACCTCGCCGTCATGCACTCCCACCCGCGCTGGGTGGTCTCCGCGCTCTGGGACGCGCTCGGCGGCGGCCGGGCCGGCATCGAGGCGCTCCTGGAGGCCGACAACGACCGGCCCGAGGTCACCCTGGTCGCCCGGCCCGGCCGTGCCACCGTCGCGGAGCTGGCCGACGCCGCCGAGACCGAGCCGGGCCGCTGGTCCCCGTACGCCCTGCGGCTGACCGAGGGCGGCGAGCCCGGCGCCATCGAGGCCGTGCGGGAGGGCCGGGCCGGCGTCCAGGACGAGGGCAGCCAGCTCGTCGCGATCGCGCTGGCCAACGTGCCGCTCGAAGGCCCCGACACCCGCTGGCTCGACGGCTGCGCGGGTCCCGGCGGCAAGGCGGCCCTGCTCGCCGCGCTCGCCGCCGAGCGCGGCGCCGCCCTGCTCGCCTCCGAGAAGCAGCCGCACCGCGCCCGGCTCGTCGAGCGCGCGCTGGCCGGCAACCCCGGCCCGTACCAGGTCATCGCCGCCGACGGCACCCGCCCGCCGTGGCGCGAGGGCTCCTTCGACCGCGTCCTGGTCGACGTGCCCTGCTCCGGGCTCGGCGCCCTCCGACGCCGCCCCGAGGCCCGCTGGCGCCGCCGTCCCGAGGACCTCGACGGCTTCGGCCCGCTCCAGCGGGGGCTGCTCACCGAGGCGCTCAAGGCCGTCCGCGTCGGCGGCGTCGTCGGGTACGCGACCTGCTCGCCGCACCTCGCCGAGACCCGGGTCGTCGTCGACGACGTCCTCAAGAAGCTCGGCGGCGGCGAGCTCGTCGACGCCCGGCCGTTCTTCCCCGGAGTCGACCGGCTCGGGGACGGCCCCGACGTCCAGCTGTGGCCACATCTGCACGGTACGGACGCCATGTACCTGGCGCTGATCCGCCGGACGGCCTGACGTTTTCCACTGGTCCGTACCAGTACGTCCGGTGCCGGAGCGCCCGTGCGCCGATTCGCGGCAAAGAAGTCCCCAAGAACGTGGCAGGCTTGGCACATGGCGCAGATCAATCCCAGCATCCTCTCCGCAGACTTCGCCCGCCTCGCGGACGAGGCCAAGGCCGTCGACGGGGCCGACTGGCTGCACGTCGACGTCATGGACAACCACTTCGTGCCCAACCTGACGCTGGGCGTGCCGATCGTCGAGTCGCTCAGCCGCGCGACCGGCACCCCCCTCGACTGCCATCTGATGATCGAGGACCCGGACCGCTGGGCGCCGCAGTACGTGGAGGCGGGCGCGGGTTCGGTCACCTTCCACGTCGAGGCCGCCGCCGCCCCGGTCCGGCTCGCCCGGGAGATCCGCGCCAAGGGCGCCAGGGCCTCCATGGCGCTCAAGCCGGCCACCCCCATCGAGCCCTTCGAGGACCTGCTCCCCGAGCTCGACATGCTCCTCATCATGACCGTCGAGCCCGGCTTCGGCGGCCAGGCCTTCCTCGACATCATGCTGCCCAAGATCCGCCGCACCCGTGAGCTGATCGCCAAGCACGGCCTGGAGATGTGGCTCCAGGTCGACGGCGGCGTCTCCGAGGCCACCATCGAGCGCTGCGCCGAGGCGGGCGCCGACGTCTTCGTGGCGGGCTCGGCGGTCTACGGCGCGGCCGACCCGGCCGCCGCGGTGGCCGCGCTGCGGGCCAGGGCGGACGCCGCCACGGCCGGTGCCGCGTGGGCGTGTGGCCACTGAGCCTCCGGCCGGTGAACGCGGTCCGACGGGCCGCCGACAGGACTGATCAAGGCTCGCCGTTTCTGACAGGATGAACAGCGGGTCCAGAGTGTGAACGAACACGGGCCGTGGACAGCGGTGCGCGAACAGCAGTGAGGAGATCGCGGTGGCGGGAATGTCGGCGGGACGGTCGGCCCTGCGGATGGGCCCCGCGGAGCTGGTGCAGGCGGCTGCCATGGCGCGCCGCTTCTACCTGGAGGGGAAGTCCAAGATCCAGATCGCCGAGGAGTTCGGCGTGAGCCGCTTCAAGGTGGCCCGGGTCCTGGAGACCGCTCTGGAGCGGGATCTCGTACGCATCGAGATCCGGGTACCGGCCGAGCTGGACGCCGAACGCTCCGACGCGCTGCGCGCCCGCTACGGGCTCCGCCACGCCGTCGTCGTCGAGTCCCCGGCGGAGGACGACGAGTCGCCCGACCCGGAGAACCTCGGAGAGGTCGCCGCCGACCTCCTCGGCGAGCTGGTCACCGAGGGCGACGTCCTCGGCCTGGCCTGGGGCCGCTCGACCATCCACATGGCGGCCGCCCTCGACCGGCTGCCCCCGTGCACGGTCGTCCAGCTCACCGGCGTGTACGACGCCGGGACCGCCGAGCGCGGCTCGGTGGAGGCGGTGCGGCGCGCCGCCCAGGTCTCCGGCGGCGAGGCCCACCCCATCTACGCGCCCATGCTGCTGCCCGACCCGGCCACCGCGGCCGCGCTGCGCAACCAGACCGGGATCGCCCGCGCCTTCGAGTACTTCGACAAGGTCACCGTCGCCTGCGTCTCCATCGGCTCCTGGGAGCCGGGCATCTCCACCGTCCACGACATGCTCTCCGAGGAGGAGCGCGCCCACTACGCGTCCCTGGGCGTGGCCGCCGAGATGTCCGCGCACCTCTTCGACGCCGAGGGCCGCCGGGTCGGCCGCGACCTGGGCGAGCGGTGCATCACCGTCGAGGCGGACCGGCTGCGCCGGATCCCCGAGGTCGTCGCCATCGCGGGCGGCCAGCGCAAGGCGGCGGCGATCGGCGCGGTGCTCCGCTCCGGTCTCGTCACCAGCCTCGTCACCGACCGCTCGGCCGCCGACTACCTGCTCACCGAGTTCAGCCCGGGCACGCGCCCGGCCCTCGACCGCAAGGACCCGGACACGGGCACCGAAGGCCGCTGACCTTCACCGGAGGGCGTCGACCGCGGGCACGGTCGGCGCCCTCCGGCGTACCCCGGGCCGTTCCGGGCCGACGCGGGACGGCGCGGGACCCGCCCGCGCGGAGCCGGGCCGACGCGGGCGCGTCCCCGGGCGTCCAGGGGCGGGCGGTGACAGCATCGGGGCATGATCGCTCGCTGTCTGCGGCTGGGGCTCGCCGTCCTGGCCGGGCTGTCCCTGCTCCTCACCGGCTGCTCCGCCGGGACGGCCCCGTCCACCGCCACCGCGGCCCCGTCCCGTACCGCCGCGACGGCCGCCCCCGCCCCCTCCGTCGCCCCCACCGCGCCCCCTTCGCGCGCCTCCGGCCTGCCGACCGTCCGCGAGGCGGAGCTGCCCCCCGAGGCGCGCCGGACCCTCGCGCTGATCCGGGCGGGCGGCCCCTTCCCGTACGCCAAGGACGGAAGCGTCTTCTCCAACTTCGAGCGGATCCTGCCGCCGAGGAAGCGCGGCTACTACCACGAGTACACCGTCCGGACCCCCGGCGAACGCGACCGGGGCGCCCGCCGCGTCGTCACCGGCACGGAGGGGGAGCGGTACTACACCGACGACCACTACGAGAGTTTCCGGGAGGTGGTCGGCGATGCGGCTGGATGACCCCGTCGTCCTCGATCTGCGCGGCGTGACCGACAAGGCGGGCTTCATGGGCCGCTGCGCGGACGTCCTCGGCCTGCCGGACTGGTTCGGCCGCAACTGGGACGCCCTCGCCGAGAGCCTCGGCGAGCTGCCCCGGCCGGCCGCCGTCGTCGTGACCCACTGGCAGGGGTACGCACGGAGGGCCCCGCGCGACTGGGACCTCGCGCAGGAGGTCTTCGCCACCGCCGTCGAGGAGTCCCGTGGGCGGCTCTCGGTGCTGATCGCCCTGGGCCGGGAGGGATCGGAGCGGGCGGGGCGGGCGGAGCGGGGGGAAGGCGGGGACGGCTGAGCCGTGGCGCCGCCCCCCCCGCGTACACCGTGGGGAGTACGGCGTACGCCGGGGGAGTACGCGCGGATGTCGGCGGACGGGGGACGCCCGCGGGGCGGCGGATTCCTAGCGTGAGGGGCGTCGGGCGGATGGGCCGCCCGTCACACCAGGAGGCTCCCCGTGCAGACCCCCGCCCCGCCCCCTTCCGTCCTTCCCACCGTCCTTCCCGCCGCCCGGGCCGTCGTCGCCGGGGTGGGTGCCGCCGTGGCCGCGATCGCCGCCGCGGACCTGCTGAACCCGCGGTACAGCCCGGTCACGGAGGTGGTCAGCCGGTACGTCAACGGCACCGCGGGCTGGCTGGTCACCACGGCGCTGCTGCTGGTCGCCGGGGCCTCCGGGCTCCTCCTGGTCCTGCTGAGGCGGGCCGGGGCGCCGCGGGCGGGCCGCCGGGCGCTGGGGGTGTGGACCGTGGGCGTCCTGGTCGCCGGGGTGTTCCCCGCCGACCCGCCCGGGCAGTGGGGCCGGCCCTCCACCTCGGACCTCGTCCACGGCACGGCCGCCACCCCCGCCTTCCTCGCCCTGCCCCTGGCCGCGCTGGCGCTGCACCGGTGGCTGGCCCGGCGCGTGCCGCGCGGCGCCAAGGCGCTGCGGGCCGTGCTCGTCGCCAGCCTCGTCTCCACCGGCGTGATGCTGGTCTGCCTGGTCGACGTGATGGACGGTCCCTCGCTGGGCACCGCCGCCGTGCCGACCCTGGTCGGGCTGGCCGAGCGGATCGCGCTCGGCACCGCCCTGCTCTGGGTGGCGCTGGCCGCCGTCGCCGCCGCGCGCCCGGCGGACCGCGCGTGAGGCCCGAACGGCCCCGGCCGCGGACGGCGGTTGGGCAGAATGGGCCGGTGACCGAAGAACGCGCCAGTGGTGATCAGGACGGGACGGGGCCCGGCGGAGGCGCGGCGGCCACGCGGGCCGCGCGGGCGGCCGCGGCGGCCGTGACGGCGGTCGCCGTCGTCACCGCCGAGGCCCTGGCGGGCGACGACCCGCTCCTGGCCGGCGGGGTGCCGTACGCCCTCGGGCTCGCCGCCCTGGTCCTCGCCGCCGGCCGGTGGCCGCGGGCCGCCTTGCTGGCGAGCGTCCAGACGGTCGTCGCCTTCCGCGGCGCCGGGCTGTCGGACGTGGGCTGGATCTGGCCGGCCTCCGCCGCGTACTTCCTGGTGGCGGCCGGTGACCCGGCGGTCCGGGGCGTGGCCCGGACCCGGCTCGCCGCGCTGGTGCGGCGGATGCCGGACGGGCTCGTCCTCGCCGTCGCCGTCGGGGTCGGCCAGGTCGTCTTCGCGGCGAACTGGGAGCTGTACGTCGCCGGGCTGACCGGCCGGGACGTCGTCGCCGAGCTCGGCGCGGAGACCCTCTGGCTCGCCCTCGTCCTCGCCGCGGCGACCGCCTGGCGCAACGGCCGCAACTGGCGCCGCGAGGAGGCCGCCGGACGGGCCCGGGCCGCCCGTGAGCGGGCGGCGGAGGCCCGGCGGCGGGCCGAGGAGGAGCGCCTCCGGATCGCCCGCGAGCTGCATGACGTGGTCGCGCACACCCTCACCGTCGTCGGGGTGCAGCTGAGGGTGGCCGTGGAGGCCCTGGAGGACGAGCCGGAGGAGGCGAGGGCCGCGCTGAAGACCGCGCAGGAGGTCCGCGCGACGGCCGTCGCCGACCTGCGCTCGCTCGTCGGCGTCCTGCGCGGTTCAGGGGCGGACCCCGGCGCGATGGAACTCGCCCCGGAGCGGGGACTCGACGGCGTCGGCGACCTGGTGGAGCGCGTACGGGCCGCCGGGCTCGACGCGGCCGTCGAGACCGAGGGCGACCCGGCCGGGGTCCCGGCGCCCGTCGCGCTCGCCGTGTACCGGATCGTCCAGGAGTCGCTGACCAACGCGGTGCGGCACTCCGGCGGTACCCGCGTCGAGGTCCGGCTGCGGTACGGCTCCGAGGCCGTCCGCGTCGAGATCGCCGACGACGGCCCCGCGGGCCCCGGGCCCCGCCCGGGGGGCACGGACGGGGACCGGGGCGAGGGCCCCGGGGGAGGGGGCGCCAGGGGCGGAGAGCACGGGTTCTCGGGCCACGAGGGCGGCGGCCACGGGGTCGCCGGGATGCGGGAGCGGGTCTCCGTCCTGGGCGGCGAGTTCGCCTCCGGGCCGGGCGAGCGCGGCGGATACACCGTCCGGGCCGTGATTCCTGTGCCAAGCTGACGATCATGACGATCTCGGTACTGCTCGCCGACGACCAGGCCCTCGTCCGGGCCGGTTTCCGCAGCCTGCTCCGGCGGACGCGCGACATCGAGGTGGTCGGCGAGGCGGCCACGGGCGACGAGGCGCTGCGCGCCGTCCGGAAGCTGCGCCCCGACGTCGTCCTGATGGACATCCGCATGCCGGGGACGGACGGGCTGACCGCGACCGAGACCCTCACCCGGGATCCGGACCTCGCGGGCACCAGGGTCATCGTGCTGACGACCTTCGAGACCGACGAGTACGTCTTCGCCGCGCTGCGCGCGGGCGCCGCCGGGTTCCTCACCAAGGAGATCGAACCGGACGACCTGCGCCAGGCGATCCGGGCGGTCGCCGCGGGCGACGCCCTGCTCTCCCCGAGCGCCACCCGCCGGGTCGTCCAGGAGTTCGCCCACCGGGCGCCCGCGGCCACCGTCGCCGCGGACCGGCTCACCGCGCTCACCGCCCGCGAGCGCGAGGTCGTGGCGCTGGTCGCGGCGGGACTCTCCAACGACCAGGTCGCCGCGCGGCTGGTGATCTCGCCGCTGACCGCCAAGACGCACGTCACCCGGGCGATCACCAAGCTCGGCGTGCGGGACCGCGTCCAGCTCGTCGTCCTGGCGTACGAGACCGGGCTGATCCGGCCCGGCCACACCGCGGACGGCCGCTGACCCCCCGGCGGCCGAAACCATTCGGGCGATCCTCCGAAAGGTCGGTCGGGAGCCTCGGATGATTCGCCCAGGGCTGGTATGCGTACCGGCGTGGGACAATGAACTACGTGCTTTTTCCCCTGGCTGAAATGCCTAGGGGCCGATCCGAACGACTGGGATGTCAGCACGTGCGTTTCCTCAATGACGTCAAGCCGCCGTACGACCTCACGTACGACGATGTGTTCATGGTGCCGAGCCGATCGGCCGTCGGTTCCCGTCAGGCCGTGGACCTCTCCGCGCCCGACGGCACCGGTACGACGATCCCGTTGGTCGTCGCCAACATGACCGCGATCGCCGGCCGCCGCATGGCCGAGACGGTCGCCCGCCGGGGCGGCCTCGTCGTCATCCCCCAGGACATCCCGATCGAGGTCGTCACCGAGGTCGTCTCCTGGGTGAAGGACCGCCACCTGGTCCTCGACACCCCCATCGTCCTGGAGCCGCACCAGACCGTCGCCGACGCCCTCGCGCTGCTGCCCAAGCGGGCGCACGAGGCCGGCGTCGTCGTCGACGAGTACCGCCGCCCCGTCGGCGTCGTCACCGACGCGGACCTGACCGGCGTCGACCGCTTCACCCAGCTCTCCGAGGTCATGTCCAAGGACCTCCTCCTGCTGGACGCGGACATCGACCCCCGTGAGGCCTTCAACACCCTCGACGGCGCCAACCGCCGCTACGCCCCCGCGGTCGACGCGGACGGCAAGCTGGTCGGCATCCTCACCCGCAAGGGCGCCCTGCGCGCCACCCTGTACACCCCGGCCGTGGACGCGGACGGCAAGCTGCGCATCGCCGCCGCCGTCGGCATCAACGGCGACGTGGCCGGCAAGGCCAAGCAGCTGCTCGACGCGGGTGTCGACACGCTCGTCATCGACACCGCCCACGGGCACCAGGAGTCGATGATCGCGGCCATCCGGACCGTCCGGGCGCTCGACCCGCAGGTCCCGATCGTCGCGGGCAACATCGTCGCCGCCGAGGGCGTCAAGGACCTCATCGAGGCCGGCGCGGACATCATCAAGGTCGGCGTGGGCCCCGGCGCCATGTGCACCACCCGCATGATGACCGGTGTCGGCCGGCCGCAGTTCTCGGCCGTCCTGGAGTGCGCCGCCGAGGCGAGGAAGTACGGCAAGCACGTCTGGGCCGACGGCGGTGTGCGCCACCCGCGCGACGTCGCCATGGCGCTGGCCGCGGGCGCGTCCAACGTGATGGTCGGCTCCTGGTTCGCCGGGACGTACGAGTCCCCCGGCGACCTCCAGCACGACGCGCAGGGCCGCGCCTACAAGGAGTCCTTCGGCATGGCGTCCGCGCGCGCGGTGCGGAACCGCACGTCCGAGGAGTCGTCGTACGACCGGGCGCGGAAGGCGCTGTTCGAGGAGGGCATCTCGACGTCGCGGATGTTCCTCGACCCGGCCCGTCCGGGTGTCGAGGACCTGATCGACTCGATCATCGCGGGTGTCCGGTCCTCCTGCACCTACGCGGGCGCCAGCACGCTGGCGGAGTTCGAGGAGAAGGCGGTCGTCGGCATCCAGTCCGCCGCCGGCTACGCCGAGGGCAAGCCCCTCCACGCCAGCTGGAGCTAACCTCTCCGGCCCCGCGCCTCCGCGTCCGAACCCGCACCCGTACGGCTCCGTACAGGTGCGGGTTCGTTCGTGTGCGCGGAGGCGTCCGCACGGCTGTCGTTCCGGCGCGAGGCGTACCCGCCGCGGCGGAGGACCGTCGTGATCGCCCGGGCCAGGACGGCGTGGCCCTCGTCGTTCGGGTGGAGGCCGTCCGCCAGGTGTTCGGGGCGCAGGAGCGGGCGGCCCGGCAGGACGAGGAGGCGGTCGTCGCCCTCCGCCGCCAGGTCCCGGCCCGCCCGTTCCATCGCCCGCCGCAGCTCCGTCAGCGTGGCGCCCAGGGCGTTGCGCGTGTGTTCGGCGGCCGGGCGCAGCACGGGGGAGACCAGGAGCAGCGGGGTACGGGGGTGCCCCCGCCGCACCAGGCGCACGAAGGCCCGCACCGTGGCGTGGAGCCACTCGGGCGTGGCCGGCACCCGGTCCCAGCAGTTGGTGCCGAACGCCAGGGTGATCAGCTCGCCCGGCAGGCGCGACAGGTGCTCCGCCAGCGGGAGTTCGCCGCGGGCGCCGCCCGCGTACCCGAGGTTCACCGGGTCGAGGCCGAGCGCGCGCCCCGCCGCCGAGGGCCAGGCGTGGGCCGGCCTGGTGGACCACCAGCCCTCGGTGATGGAGTCGCCGTGGACCAGCCAGCGGGGCCGCGCGGGCGCGGGGGAGAGGGCCCCGCCGACGGCCCGTACGCCGCGCACCACGGGCGCCTGCCCCTCCGGCAGATGGACGGTGAACTCCCCTCCTCCCGGCGGGAGTCGGAGCCGTACCGTGGCCTCCTCCGCCGGCTCGGCGAAGACCTCCGCGACACACCGCCCGCCCTGCCAGAGCGCGAACGCGTGCCGCAGCGCGCGCAGTTCGTCCCCGTCCGGCGGGACGGCCGCCCGGTAGCGCAGCTCCACCGCCGAAGTGCCCGGCTCCGCGCGGAACTCCACCCGCACGCCGATCGGCAGCGCGGCCCGCTCCGCGATGTCCCAGGGCAGCCGCTCCAGGTCGGCGGGGTCGGCGCGGACCGGCCGGTCGCCGTCCCGCCAGGCCGTGCCGCGCAGAAAGGGTTCGGGTTCCAGCCAGCTCACACGGCACCTCCGGTCGGCCCGGTGCAGGGTGGGCCACGGCGGTCGAGGAGTCAAGGCAGGGGACATGGGTTCCGTCCTGTCCCCTGATGTGTCGATTCATGCGGGGGCGCGCAATGTTTCCCCGTCCGGGCCCGAAGTGCGCAATGATCATCCGCCATCGCGCAACAACACTGCATTACGGATGCGAATCGGGGCGCTAGGCTCATCCCTCGTACCAGGAGTGGCGGGGACCGCCTGCTCGGCGGACTTCCTGCCCTTGTGGGCTGCCTCGGCATGCCCGCGGAACCGGCACGCGTCCGTCGCGATCCCCGTCGTACCGACAGGCAGCGATAAGGAGCCTCCGCAGTGCTGGATCACGGCGCAGCCCCACCGGTCGAGTCCACGACCGTCCCCAAGACCACCTTCCTGACCGCCCTCACCCGCCGTAAGCCGGTGGAACGCCTGGTCGCGGAGGGTGGACAGGGTGAGGGCGGCACTCTTCGCCGCTCGCTCTCCATGTGGCAGCTGACCATGATCAGCATCGGTGCCACGCTCGGCACCGGCATCTTCGTCGTCCTCGGCGAGGCGGTCCCCGAGGCCGGCCCGGCCGTGACGCTCGCCTTCGTCTTCGCCGGTCTCACCGCGCTCTTCTCGGCCCTCTCGTACGCGGAGCTGGCCGGCACCATCCCGGTCGCCGGCTCCTCCTACTCGTATGCGTACGCAACGCTGGGCGAGCTCGTCGCCTGGGTCTGCGGCTGGTGCCTGATGCTCGAGTACGGCGTCTCGGTCGCCGCCGTGGCCGTCGGCTGGGGCGACTACCTGAACGAGCTGCTCGACGGCACGATCGGCGTCACCCTCCCCGACGCGCTCAGCGCGCCGCCCGGCGACGGAGGCGTCTTCAACCTGCCGGCGCTGATAGTCGTCGTCCTGGCCATGCTCTTCCTGCTCGGCGGCGCCAAGGAGTCGGCCCGCGCGAACACGATCATGGTCGCGGTGAAGATCGCCGCCCTGGTGCTCTTCTGCGCCGTCGGCTTCATGGGCTTCAAGTCCGGCAACTACGCGGACTTCATGCCGCTCGGCCTCGAGAGCGTCGGCGCCGCCGGGGCGATCCTCTTCTTCTCGTACATCGGCTTCGACGCCGCCTCCACGGCGGGCGAGGAGGCCAGGAACCCCAAGCGCGACCTGCCCCGGGCGATCATGCTCTCGCTCGTCATCGTCACCGCGCTGTACGTCCTCGTCGCGGCCGTCGCCGTCGGCGCCTGGGACTGGAAGAAGTTCGCGGGCACCGAGGCCACGCTCGCCGCGATCATGAACGACGTCACCGGACAGAGCTTCTGGGGCACCCTGCTCGCCGCCGGCGCCGTGATCTCCATCGCCAGCGTGGTCCTCACCGTCCTCTACGGCCAGACCCGCATCCTCTTCGCGATGTCCCGCGACGGCCTCGTGCCGAAGGTCTTCGGCAAGGTCGACGCCAGGACCGGCACCCCGCGCACCAACACCCTCATCGTCTCGCTGCTCTGCGGCGGCCTCGCGGCCGTCGTCCCGCTCGGCGAGCTGGTGAACGCCACCAGCATCGGCACCCTCTTCGCCTTCGCCCTGGTCAACATCGCCGTCGTGGTGCTCCGCTTCACCCGACCCGACATGGAGCGCTCCTTCAAGGTGCCCTTCGGCCCGGTCTTCGCCGTGCTCGGCTTCCTCTGCTGCGGATACAGCATGTACAGCCTCGACCTGATCACCTGGGTGTACTTCGGTGCCTGGATGGCCGTGGGCCTCGTGTTCTACTTCGTGTACGGCATGCGCCGCTCCCGACTGGCCACACACGCAGAGAAGTGATCCACCCGTAGTGCGACTCAACGACCTCGACGAACGCATCGTCCACGCCCTCGCGGAGGACGCCCGCCGCAGCTACGCCGACATCGGCTCGCTCGTCGGGCTCTCCGCCCCCGCCGTGAAGCGGCGCGTGGACCGGCTCCGGGCCGAGGGCGCCATCACCGGCTTCACCGTGCGGGTGGACCCGGCGGCGCTCGGCTGGGAGACGGAGGGGTTCGTCGAGATCTTCTGCCGCCACAACACCTCGCCCAACGACATCAGGCGAGGTCTGGAGCGGTATCCGGAGGTGGTGTCCGCGTCGACCGTCACCGGTGACGCGGACGCCGTCGTCCAGGTCTTCGCCTCCGACATGCGCCACTTCGAGCGCGTCCTGGAGCGGATCGCGGGCGAGCCCTTCGTGGAGCGCACCAAGTCGGTCCTGGTGCTCTCGCCGCTGCTGCGGCGCTTCTCCTCGGGCTCGCCCGCCTGACGCGCTACCGGGGCGTGTCCTCGTAGATCCACGGCAGCACCCGGAAGTCCCCGCCGCCCCGTACGACCCGCTCGAACGGGGCGGCCGCGTTGCACGGCGGCACCTCGTCCTCCTGCGGCGAGGAGGCCAGCCAGCTGTAGCCCAGCCGGTCGCGCCTCCCGTCGTCGAGCACCGACACCCCGACCCGCTTCCCGTCGAGCCCCGGCACGTTCGTCTCCCGGACGATCCCGGTGACGGTCGCCGCCGGGCCGCCGGTGGCGAGGCAGTCGACCTCCACCACGGCGGTGAAGGTCTCGTCGCCGAAGGAGTGGGCGTACCGGAAGGTCCCGGTCGCGGCGAGCGGATCCCTGCGGTCCGCCCAGGCCAGGTGCGCGTCGAAGGCGAAGTGCACCTTCTGCCGGGTGGCCGGGTCGCGGTCCAGCCAGGCGGACCCGGTCAGCGCCGCCGCCTCGCGCCCCGCCCCGCCCCGGCCCTCCCCGGCGCCCGTGGAGGAGGCGCTCGCGGAGCCCGCGGCCCCGGCGGCGATCAGCAGGGCGGCGGCCAGCGCGGTGATCTTCGTACGGCGGTTCATGGCGGTCCTTCCGGCAGGTCGATCGGACGTCCCCACTCTTCCGCCGGGGCCCCGCCGGGGCGTCGCCCGGGCGGACGATCCGGGGGTACGCCGCCGGTCGCGGAGCGCGTACGACCCCGGTCCCATCGCCGCGCAACGAATCGCCGCTCCGGTCGGATATCGCGCAACGGTTCGACGGTCGGTCCGCAACGGTCCCGTCTTGTCCGGGCCGAGCCCGGAACCGTACCGTTTTGGACGTCTCCCGGAGACGCCCCTCCCTCCCCTCCGTCCCCACGAGGATCACCATGCCCGCGCTGCGCACCGCCCTGCTCCAGAGCTCCGGCCGGCTCGGTGACGTGACCGCCAACCTGCGGATCCTCGACGAGGCCGCCGGCCGGGCCGCGGCCGCCGGCGCGGACCTGCTGCTCGCCCCCGAGCTCTTCCTCACCGGCTACGCCATCGGCGCCGACATCGCCCGCCTGGCCGAGCCGGCCGACGGCCGCTCCGCCCGCGCGGTCGCGGAGATCGCCGCCCGCCACGGCCTCGCCGTGGGTTACGGCTACCCGGAGCGGGACACCGAGCGGCACGGCGTGATCTACAACGCCGCCGCGCTCTTCGGCGCCGACGGCTCCCCGCTCGCGCACTACCGCAAGACCCACCTCTTCGGCGACTTCGAGCTGAAGTGGTTCACCCCGGGCGACCAGCCGCTCGTCCAGGCCCGTGTCGGCGACCTCACCGTCGGCCTGATGATCTGCTACGACGTCGAGTTCCCCGAGAACGTACGGGCGCAGGCGCTGGCCGGCACGGACCTCCTCCTCGTGCCGACCGCCCTGATGCACCCCGCCGAGATCGTGCCGCTCTCCGTGGTCCCGGTGCGTGCCTTCGAGAACCAGCTCTACATCGCGTACGCCAACCGCGCCGGCGCCGAGGGCGACTTCGAGTTCGTCGGGCTCTCCGTGCTGGCCGGCCCCGACGGCACCGCCCGGACCCGCGCGGGCCGGGGCGAGGACCTCGTCATCGGGGACGTCGACCCCGAGGTCCTGGCGGCCTCCCGCGCGGAGAACCCCTACCTCCGCGACCGCAGGCCGGGCCTGTACGGCTCCCTCGTCTGAGCCGCCCCGCCCCCCGCCCCCTCTTCTTCCCGCCCCACCCCCGTGCAAGGAGTCCGTACCCCATGACGTCCACCGTGCCCAACGCCGTCGAGCACGCCGACGAGCAGCAGCCGCCGATCACCATGTTCGGGCCGGACTTCCCGTACGCCTACGACGACTTCCTGGCCCACCCGGCCGGCCTCGGCCAGATACCCGCGACCGAGCACGGCGCCGAGGTCGCGGTCGTCGGCGGCGGCCTCTCCGGCATCATCGCCGCGTACGAACTGATGAAGATGGGCCTCAAGCCCGTCGTCTACGAGGCGGACCAGATCGGCGGGCGGCTGCGCACGGTCGGCTTCGAGGGCCCGGAGACCGAGGGGCTGACGGCGGAGATGGGCGCCATGCGCTTCCCGCCCTCCTCCACCGCCCTCCAGCACTACATCGACCTGGTCGGCCTGGAGACCACGCCGTTCCCGAACCCGCTGGCCGAGGCCACCCCCTCGACCGTCGTGGACCTCAAGGGCGAGTCGCACTACGCCGAGACCGTCGACGACCTGCCGCAGGTCTACCGCGACGTCGCCACCGCCTGGAACAAGTGCCTCGACGAGGGCGCCGACTTCTCCGACATGAACCGCGCCATGCGCGAGCGCGACGTCCCGCGCATCCGCGAGATCTGGGCGAAGCTCGTCGAGAAGCTCGACAACCAGACCTTCTACGGCTTCCTCTGCGAGTCCGAGGCCTTCAAGTCCTTCCGGCACCGCGAGATCTTCGGCCAGGTCGGCTTCGGCACCGGCGGCTGGGACACCGACTTCCCCAACTCCATCCTGGAGATCCTCCGGGTCGTCTACACCGAGGCCGACGACCACCACCGCGGCATCGTCGGCGGCTCGCAGCAGCTGCCGCTGCGCCTGTGGGAGCGCGAGCCGGAGAAGATCCTCCACTGGGCGCAGGGCACCTCGCTGGCCTCGCTGCACGAGGGCGGGCAGCCGAAGCCGGCCGTCACCCGGCTGAACCGCACGGCGGGCAACCGGATCACCGTCACCGACGCCTCCGGCGACATCCGCACCTACCAGGCGGCGATCTTCACCGCCCAGTCCTGGATGCTGCTCTCCAAGATCGCCTGTGACGACTCGCTCTTCCCGATCGACCACTGGACGGCGATCGAGCGCACCCACTACATGGAGTCGTCGAAGCTGTTCGTCCCGGTGGACCGGCCGTTCTGGCTGGACAAGGACGAGGAGACTGGGCGGGACGTCATGTCGATGACGCTGACCGACCGGATGACCCGCGGCACGTACCTGCTGGACGACGGCCCGGACAAGCCGGCCACCATCTGCCTCTCGTACACGTGGTGCGACGACAGCCTGAAGTGGCTGCCGCTCTCCGCGAACGAGCGGATGGAGGTCATGCTGAAGTCGCTCGGCGAGATCTACCCGAAGGTCGACATCCGGAAGCACATCATCGGCAACCCGGTGACGGTCTCCTGGGAGAACGAGCCCTACTTCATGGGCGCCTTCAAGGCCAACCTGCCGGGCCACTACCGCTACCAGCGGCGCCTCTTCACCCACTTCATGCAGGACCGCCTCCCCGAGGACAAGCGCGGCATCTTCCTCGCCGGCGACGACATCTCGTGGACGGCCGGCTGGGCCGAGGGCGCGGTGCAGACGGCGCTCAACGCGGTGTGGGGCGTGATGCACCACTTCGGCGGCGAGACCGACGGCACCAACCCGGGTCCGGGCGACGTGTACGACGAGATCGCCCCGGTCGAGCTGCCGGAGGACTGAGCCTCAGGCGGGTCGTACGTCGAAAGCGCCGGAGGACCGGGTCCGTCCGGCGGTCAGGGCCTGGCCAGGGGCGTGAGCAGCATCCGTCCCACCAGGCCCACCGAGCGGTCGAGCCGTTCGGTGAACTCGGTCCCGAGCCCGGGCAGGGCCCGCAGCTGCCACAGCGAGCGGGCGGCGAGCCAGGCCCCGTCGCGGGCCCGGTCCAGGCTCCAGCAGCCGAGCAGGTGCGTCAGCGGGTCCGCGATCTCCAGGAGGTCCGGGCCCGGCATCAGTTCCTCGCGGATCCGCTCCTCCAGGAGGACGAGGACGTCGCCGACCCGGTCGAACTCGTCCTCCAGGTCCGCCGGCCCGCACTCCAGGGTGTGGCAGGCGTCGACGACGGCCAGGGCCAGGTCGTGTCCGATGTGGGCGTTGATCCCGGCCAGCGCGAACTGGAGCGGGGTCACGCCGGGGTGGCGGCGGTAGTGGAAGAGGGGCCGCCAGCAGGCGGGCCCGGGGCGGCCCGCCGCGTGGGCGTCGACGGCGGTGAGGTAGCGCTCGGCGAAGAGCACGTCCAGGGTGGCCGCCGCCCGCCGGTCCTCGAAGGTGCCCGCCTCGATGGCGTGGCCGATCTCCTCGGTGACGGTCAGGTACACCCGGTTGAAGACGGCGACCCCGTCGCCCGGGTGCCAGGCCGCCCGCAGCGACCGCATCCGGTCCACCACGGGGTCGACCGCCACGAACTGCCCGATCCGTTCATCCGTCCACTGGGTCTGCGCCATAGGGGCAGACTCCCAGCCACCGGGCCCGGGAGGGAGCCTCCGGGGCCCGGCTTCGCCGGAACGGGCGAATACCTCAGCTCTTCGCCGTGTCGCCGGAGTCCTTCTCGTACGAGTCCTTCTCGTACGAGCTGGTGCCGGAGTCCAGGAGCGGTTCCTGCTCCGTCGGCGCGGCCTTCAGGTGCGCCGGGGCGAAGGCGCGCAGCACGTGGTAGCCGGTGATGACCACGATCGTGCCGAGCGCGATGCCGCCGAGCTCGAAGGTGTCGGTGAAGGTGAGCTTCACTCCGCCGACGCCGATGATGATGCCGGCGGCGGCCGGGACCAGGTTGAGCGGGTTGCGCAGGTCGACGCCGGCGTTGATCCAGATCTGGGCGCCGAGCAGGCCGATCATGCCGTAGAGGATGACGGTGATGCCGCCGAGGACTCCGCCGGGGATGGCGGCGACGACCGCGCCGAACTTGGGGCAGAGGCCGAAGAGGAGCGCGAAGCCGGCGGCGGCCCAGTAGGCGGCCGTGGAGTAGACGCGGGTGGCGGCCATGACGCCGATGTTCTCGGAGTACGTGGTGTTCGGCGGGCCGCCCAGGGCGGTGGAGAGCATGGACGCGGCGCCGTCGGCGGCGATCGCCGTGCCCAGCTTGTCGTCGAGGTCGTCTCCGGTCATCTCGCCGACGGCCTTGACGTGGCCGGCGTTCTCGGCGATCAGGGCGATCACGACGGGGAGCGCGACGAGGATCGCGGACCACTCGAAGCTGGGACCGTGGAAGGAGGGCAGGCCGATCCAGTCGGCCTGGCCCACGGCGGAGAGGTCGAGCCGCCAGTGGTCGGTGACCTGGCCGCTCGGGGACATCGAGTGGATCTTCCCGAAGACCAGGTCGAGGACCCAGGAGAGGACGTAGCCGAAGATCAGGCCGAGGAAGATCGCGATCCGGGACCAGAAGCCGCGCAGACAGACCACGGCCAGCCCGGTGAAGAGCATCACCAGGAGCGCCGTCCACTGGTCCTGCGGCCAGTACGTGGAGGCCGTCACCGGGGCCAGGTTGAAGCCGATCAGCATGACGACGGCGCCGGTGACCACCGGGGGCATCGCCGCGTGGATGATCCGGGCGCCGAACTTCCGGACCGCGAGACCGGCGAGGAAGAGGACGGCGCCGACCACGAAGACCGCGCCGGTCACGGTGGCGCTGCTGCCGCCGGAGGCCCGGATGGCGGCGGCGACGCCCACGAAGGAGAGCGAGCAGCCCAGGTACGAGGGGACCGTGCCGCGCGTCGCGAGCAGGAAGATGACCGTGGCGAAGCCGGACATCATGATCGCGAGGTTCGGGTCGAGGCCCATCAGCACCGGGGCCACGAAACTCGCCCCGAACATCGCCACCACGTGCTGTGCGCCGAGACCGGCGGTACGGGGCCAGGAGAGCCGCTCGTCGGGGCGGACGACGGCCCCGGGGGCGGGCGTTCTCCCGTCCCCGTGCAGGGTCCAGCGCACGCCGAGTTTCATGAGGTCGCTCCCGTTCTCCGGATCCGGCGGCCGTGTGGGCCGTCGTGTCAGGGCCGTAAAAGATCAGCCACATGGTATGCGCCGGAACCGGGCGGGTGAGGGGGCGCGGAGGCACCCCTCACCGGGCTCAGCCGACCGGGCCCGCGCTCTTCGCCGCGCCCGTCCCGGCGTCCGTCCCGGCGGGCGCAGCCGCCGCGGCGCGCGGGGCGGTCCGCAGCACGCCCGCTCCGAGGACCAGGCCGAAGGCGAGGAGGGTGACCAGCCCGAACGAGAAGACCAGCGAGGTGGCGTCGGCGATGCCGCCGATCGCGGAGGGGGCGATCAGGCCGGAGGTGTACGTGATGGTGGCGACGCCCGCGATGGCCTGGCTCGGGTTCGGGCCGCTGCGCCCGGCGGCGGCGAAGGCGAGCGGGACGACGACCGCGACCCCGAGGCCGACCAGTCCGAATCCGGCCATCGCCACGGCGGCGTTCGGGGCGACGACGACCATGATCCCGCCGAGGGTGGCGGCGACGCCCCCGACCCGTACGGTACGGACCGCGCCGAAGCGGTCCACGACCCGGTCGCCGGCCAGCCGGGCCACGGCCATGGTCAGCGCGAAGGCGGTGGTGGAGGCGGCGGCGAGGCCCGCCGAGCCGCCCAGCTCGTCGCGGAGGTAGACGGCCGACCAGTCGAGGCTGGCGCCCTCGGCGAAGACCGCGCAGAATCCGATCGCGCCGATCACCAGGGCGGACTTCGGGGGCAGCGCGAAGCGCGGCGGGGCCTCTTCCTCCTCGGCGGGTGCCGGGTCGAGGACGCCCTGGCAGCAGACGAGGCCGAGGGCGGTGAGGACGAGGGCGGCGATCAGGTGGTGGACGCGGGCGTCGCCGCCGAGGTGGGCGGCGACCGTGCCGGCCGCCGAGCCGAGCAGCGCGCCCACGCTCCACATGCCGTGCAGGCTGGACATGATGGAGCGGCCGAGCCGGTTCTCGGTCTCGACGCCGAGCGCGTTCATCGCCACGTCGGACATGCCGGCCGTGGCGCCGTAGACGAAGAGCGCGGCGCTCAGGCCCCAGATGTTCGGCGCCAGCGAGGGCAGGGTCAGCGCCAGCGTCCAGAGGGCGAGCAGCCCGCGCAGGGCGGTGCGGGCGCCGAAGCGGTGGCTGATCCGGCCGGCCAGGGGCATCGCGAGCGAGGCGCCGAGGGCGGGGAAGGCGAGGGCGAGGCCGAGCTGGCCGGCGCTCACCCCCGCGTGCTCCTGGATCCAGGGGATCCGGGTCGCGAAGCTGCCGGTCACGGCGCCGTGCACGCAGAAGACGGCGGCGACGGCGAAGCGGGCCCGCCGGAGCCGTTCGGAGCTGAGGACGGTCTCCGCCGCCATGGGTCCTCCCCGGTGGTTGTTCTATCCGAAATATCGGATCCAACCTCTCGGATCCAGCATTCCGGACCCTGTGGTTCGGATCCGGGATGTCCTGTCCGATACGTCGTATCCGATGACGGCCGTAAACTATCAGGAACCCTGCCTGATAAATAGTGGTCCGGAGAGATGGCGGCGGGGAAGCGTCTGAGAGGATCACCGCATGGCCGCATCCCCGAGCACCGCCCGGGCCCTCAACGACCGGCTCGCCCTGCGTCTGCTCCAAGACGAGGGCCCGTTGACGGCAGCCCAGCTCAAGACCCTCACCGGGCTCTCCCGGCCCACCGTCGCCGACCTCGTCGAGCGGCTCAGCGGCTCCGGCCTGGTGCACGTCGTCGGCGAGGCCGGCGCCGAGCGCCGAGGCCCCAACGCCAAGCTGTACGGACTCGTCGCCGACCGCGCCCACCTCGCCGCGCTCGACGTCCGCACCCGCTCGGTCACCGTCACCGTCACCGACCTGCTCGGCGCCCCGCTCGCCGAGGCCGCCGCCCCGGTCGGCGAGGACGCCGGCACCGGCCCGGCCGTCGAGCTGGCGGTCGCCCTGCTGGAGCGCACCGCGAAGGAGGCCGGCGTCGAGCGGCTGCACTCCGTGGCCGTCGGCGCCCCCGGCCTCATCGACCCGGCCACCGGCGAGCTCCGCGACTCCACCGGACTGCCCGCCTGGCACCGCCGGCTCGTCGCCGTCCTCCAGGAACGGCTCCCCGCCCAGGTGCTCGTCGAGAACGAGACCAACCTCGCCGCCGTCGCCGAACTGCGCGAGGGCGCGGCGGTGGACCGCGAGGACTTCGTCCTGCTCTGGCTCGGCCAGGGCGTCGGCGCCGCCGTCGTCCTCGGCGGACGGCTGCGCCGGGGGGCCTCCGGCGGCGCCGGCGAGATCGGCTTCCTGCCGGTGCCCGGCACCTCCGGGCTGCCCTCGGCCACCGGCTGCGCCGGCGGCTTCCACGAGCTGGTGAGCACCGTCGCCATCGAGGCCCTCGCCGCCGAGCACGGCCTCGATCCGGCCGGTGCCCTCGTCTCCGGGCACGGCCCCTTCCTCGACGCCCTGGCCCGCCGGCTCGCGGTCGGCGCGGCGGCCGTCGCCGCCGTCCTCGACCCGGGCTGCGTGGTCCTCGCCGGCGAGACCGGCCACCAGGGCGGACCGGAGCTCGCCGCCCGCGTCGAGGCCGAGCTCGCCGCGCTCTCCCCGCTGCGCACCCGGGTCCGCGCCACCGCCCTCGGCGACGCGGCCGTCCTGCGCGGTGCGCTCCTGCGGGCCAGGGACGCGGCCCAGGAGGCCCTCTTCCCGTGACCGCGCCGGCCCGGCCGGGGAGCGAACGCTTCGACCCGGCCGGGCCGCACACGCGACCGCGCCGCGCCCCCGGCCCGGGGGGGCGGCGCGGAGAGTGCGGCCCGGCGGCGGCCCAGGGCCGTGTGACCGCCGCCGGG
>NZ_JBHTST010000067.1:0-40808 GCF_042794995.1 Streptomyces sp. NPDC056503 | reverse complement strand
CTTCCCCCCTTCTCCAGGGTGACACTCCGGGCGCCGTCCGGCCGGACGGCGCCCGGAGTGCCGGTTCACCACAGGCCGGGCGTGGCGGCCAGCTGCCGCTTGGCGGCGCGGACCGCCTCGGCGGAGGGCGGCGGGGCCTCCTCGGGGTGCCGCTGGGCCCACTTCGCGGCGTACGGGCAGAGCGGCACGACGGGGACGCCCTCGCGGGCGGCGATCGCGTAGAACTCGCGGACGAGCGCGCCCGCGATCCCCCGCCCCTCGTGGTCGGCGTCGACGACCGTGTGGACGGCGACGAGGGCGTGCGGCTCCTCGTCGAGGGCGAAGTAGACGATCACGCCGGCGAAGACCTCGTCGACGTACGCCTCCAGGCGCCCCTTCTCCCGGACGTCACGGATGTCCGGTTCCACCGGCTGCTGCTCTGCCATGCCGTGCGCTCCCTGGGTCAGACGGCCGCCGGCACCGCGTGCGGCGGACGCACCGTGTCGCTGCCGGGCACGGGCGCCGAGGCGTCGGCACCCAGCTCCACGATGCGGTTCGCACCGTCGACGTGCACGACACGCGGCACGTGGGCGCGGGCCTCGGCGTCGTCCATCTGGGCGTAGCTGATGAGGATCACCAGGTCCCCGGGGTGGACCAGGTGGGCGGCGGCGCCGTTGATCCCGATCACGCCGGACCCCCGCTCGCCCTCGATGACGTAGGTCTCCAGGCGGGCGCCGTTGGTGATGTCGACGATGTGCACGAGCTCACCGGGCAGCAGATCGGCGGCGTCGAGCAGATCGGCGTCGACGGTGACGGAACCGACGTAGTGCAGGTCCGCCTGGGTGACGGTGGCACGGTGGATCTTGGACTTGAACAGAGTGCGCAGCACTGTGGACTCCTCTGAGACGGCTCCCTGCCTGCTTCGTGCAGGTCAAGGGCGGCCTCGACCCTACACCCACGCCCTCGTCCGATGTCTGTGAGGAACGTCGCTGCGGTCGGGCTGGACGGCTTCCCGCCCGGGCTTTCGAGCCGGCGGCGGCCGCCTGGGGGCGTCACACGGCCGATGCGGCCTCCGGGCACCGCGGTCCGGCGTCCTCCCTCCCGCCGGGTGCGCGGCGTGCGGCACATCGGTGCCGCACGTCTCGCAGGCCCGGCCGCCCTCCACGGTCTAGTCGACCTGGTAGGTGACGTAGTAGACGGATCCCTCCACGGGAGACATGGCGAGTTTGGCGATGGGGCCCTCGCCGCGCTCGGACTCCTCAATGCGGATCGAGCCCAGCAGGTCGTCGCTGGAGACGTCGTCGTAGTCCCACAGGGAGAGGTTCTGCACGAATTCGACCGGCACGGTCACGCCCAGGGGCTGGGTCTGTCCCGATGCGACCGTCCCCGTCGAACCGTTGCCGGGCCAGACCGCGTTGGCGAGGTCTCCCTCTGTACTCGTGGTGATGTACAGGTTGTCGGGGTCGCCGCGGGCGGCGTCGATCGCCGCGACGGCCTGGGGAACGGACGCGACGAAGTCCTGCAGGGAGGTCCCGATGCTGTTCAGGGGGACCTTGCCGGCCAGGGCGCCCACCGCCTCGTTCACGGACGCGTCGGTACCGGTGGCCGCGTGGATGCAGTAGGCGTCGAAGATGGTCGCGGTGGCTGACATGGTGCTTCTCCTGTCGTGGGGCCGTGGTCCTGGTGTGTCGTCCTTGGTGCGGTCAGCCCGGGGCTTCCATGAGCCGCCGCCACGTCTTGTTGCCGACCATGCCGTCCGCGGTCAGACCTTGGTTCGCCTGGAACCAGCGCACGGCCTCGTCGCTGCGCGGGCCGAAGTTGCCGTCGACGTCGAGGGGCGGGGTGCGGCCGAGTTCGTTCAGGCGCCGCTGGATGTTCCTGACCCCTTCCGCCACGGTCCCCCGCCGGGCGAACGGCTGGTCCGCGGCGGCGCGTTCGGCGCGGTCGGGATGGTCGGCCAGCCATTGCGCGACGTCTCCCGGCAGAGCGCCGGGACCGTGGGTCAGTCCGGGCCGCCATCCCTCGATCTGCTGGATCGCGGAGGCGAACACGCCGAGTTGGCCGTCGTCGAGGGAGCCCAGCGTCGTGTCGGTTCCGACGCCGAGGGCGGCGGCGACCTTCTGGGCGTACGCCGCGGGGTCGTTGGAACCGTGCTTCGCCGGGGCGTAGTCGTGCATCACCGAGGAGATCGTCCTGTCCCCGCGTCGTGCCAGATAGCGACGAACGGCTTCGTAGCCCGTCGCCTCGTCGGGGAAGACGGCGAAGCCGCCATTCTGCTTTCCGGGGTAGGCACCGTAGCTCTCCGCCTCACCCGAGCGGACGATGTTGCCGGGATTCTGGTTGTTCCAGGCGATGGTGCCGCCGGTGCGCATCACTTCGTCGTAGAAGACGTGGTCGACGCCGAGGATGTTGACGACATCTCCGGGTTCCATGTCCGGTGCTTCAGGCCAAGGCATGCTTGCCTCCGAAAGTGGAGCGGGCCGACCGGTGACCCTTGGGGCACGGTCGTTCCCGTGGTGTCGCGGCGATCCGGATCGTGGCCCTCTCACCCGGAATCGGTCGTGCCGAGTCGGGCGGGGGGACGTGGACCCGCCACACTCCGCCGCCCGGTTCCTCGTCGGCCGCCCGGTTCCTCGCCGTCGGCGGGCCGCGGCGTTCCGGCGGGCCGGTGGGCCGGTGTCGACGAGGTGTCGGTCTCGGCCCCGAGGTCGCCGAAGAGGGAACGCCGCAGGTTCTGGTGGCCCTCCTCGGCGTTCACCGGCCCGTGCCGGTCGCTGTGGCCACGGTGTGCGGAGGCCCGGTGGGCGGGTGGCAGGTAGGCGTTGTCGATCCGCACCGGCCCGTCGCCGCGGGCGCCGACGGCGAAGGGGATCTCTGCCATGTTCTTCAGTCTAGGTTCCACGCGGTCCGGCAGCCACCGAGGAATTCGTTTCCCCTTCACCGGACTTCGTTCCAGGAGAGCTGTTTGCAGCCGCCATCGAAGACGGACGGCAGGAGAATGGGAAACAACGGACCGGCCGCTTCGGCAGTCGCCACGGAACAAGGAGCGAGACAGGTGTCCGCATTCACCATTGACATGTCGAATCCGTTCCCCAGCGGTTTCACGAGCGATATGGGTGGCCCCGGAACGGGAGGGCACCAACCTCCCGAGTGGTACATCGAGTACGGCATGGACCTCGGCGCGGGTACGAGCACGCCGGTCCACGCCGCGTTCGACGCCCATGTCACCCGGTACAGCCCGCACGACCCCTCGGCCGACAACGAGAAGGTCTACGGCGCCCAGATGTTCATGCGCGCCCCGAACGACATGATGGGCGGCTTCTACACCCATCTCACGAACGTCCCGGCGGGGCTGGCCGTCGGCTCGCGGATATCCCGGGGGGACCTGCTCGGGCACGTCCACCGGTTCCCGCCCACGGCGTCGCATCTGCACCTGGCGCTGGTCGAGATCATCGGGGGCGCCCCCGATGGCCGGTATCAGGGCGTCGATCTGCACCGTGCCTTCCTGGACACGGCGAACACCGGGACGGTCACCCCGGTCACCTTCCACCAGGACGGGTCGCCGCCGACCCCCGGCGGAGGCGGAGGCGGCGGGGGTGGGGGCGGGGATGCGACGGTGTTCCACCTCGGGTCGACGCGCGGCGTGCAGGAGGCGCTGACGGCCCTCGGCTTCGGCCCCGGCGCCGTCGACGGCCTCGACGGGCCGAAGACCAGGGCGGCGACGACGGCGTTCCAGAGCAGCCAGGGCCTGGCACAGGACGGCATCTGCGGGAGCGCGACCCGCGCGGCCCTGGCGACGGCCCTGCGGGCGAGGGGGTTGCAGGCCGAGGGCGGATGAAGGGACGTCAGGCGCCCGTCGAGAGGACGTCGGGCGCCGGCCGGCCCCGGCGCATCGGTTCCGGCCCCCTGCCGACGAGCCGGGTCAGGGGCTGAACCCGATGGTGAGGTGCGCAGCGGGGCCGGGCCGCGCCGTCACGGTGAGCATGCCGTGGCGGTTCCGGTGCGTCAGGGGGGACTCCGCGGTCAGGGCGGCGTAGCGGCTCAGGTCGTGTCCGTGCCGGGCGGCGTGGGCCAGAAGCCTGGTACGGGCGTCGGGGTCCGCCCCCAGCCAGCTCAGGGCCGGAGCCGACACGCTCAGAGCCCGGGGGGCGAGGCTCACGTTCACGTTGAATCCGGGGAGTTCGTCGGCGGCCGGTCTCCCGAGCAGGTCGCGGACCGCGTCTGCGAGGCACTCCTGTCCGGGGTCCAGGTCGCGCGGCGTCAGGAGGCGCAGGTCTGCGACCGTGAGGCGACCCACCCGGTGGTAGCGCTCGACGGCGCCGGTCGTCAGGTCGATGCCCACCAGGCGCAGCCTGGCCTCGGGCAGCGGGAACGGCCGTGCGCCGACGAGGCGGGCCACCTCGCGCTCGACCGGGACGGCGGCCGTCTTCGGGACCTCCGCGTAGAGCTTGAAGCGGTCGCCGCACGTGTCGTGACGGCCCGCCAGCCACGTCCCCCAGACCACGGGGTGGCGACGGTGGGCGTCCAGGAGGAGGGCGAGGAGTCGGGCGTCCGGTGGTGGCAGCCCGATCCGCTCAAGGCGTTCGAGGCCCGCCGCCAGCCTGGTCCCCGGGGGGCCGGCCGGGGAGACGAACTCCGTGGCGTAGCGGTCGGTCCGGGGCGAGGCCGTGGACACGCTCAGCTCCACCGGGAACCGCTCGGGGGTCAGCAGACTGCGCCGCCACCGGTCGCCGCCGGGAGCCGCCATGACGGGTTCCAGGAGTCTCGGCAGCCACCGGCGGGCCTCGGGGCCGAACAGCGTCAGCGCCCGGCGCAAGGCGGGCGGCAGCCCTTCGGTCACGGGGACCGCACCAGGACGAGCGAGTCCGCGGTCGTCACGTAGTCCGTCGCGGACGTGGTGCCGTCGGCGCGTACGAACGTGAAGCGATGGGAGAACTCGCGCTTCTTCGGGTCGGGCAGGGCGAACCGCGCGTGGTGGGTGGCGGTCTGCGCGGCGTCCAACTCGATGCGCTGCTCCCGGTGGTAGCCGGCGGCCGGGTCGGCGTAGCGCAGGTCCACGAAGACCGCCTGCACGGGGGCCGGGCTCCAGTCCGGGACCAGGTCGATGTCGAGCTGCCCGGGGTAGGGGTCGTTGACCGCCAGGCGAGTGGCACTCGTGGTGACGGGGTCGCAGGTGATCACGGACCCGTCGGTCATGGTGTGGACGAGCTGGTACGTGTAGGTCAGGTCGGCCGGGTCGGCCGTGCGGACCTTCCACTCGGAGGGTGGATCGGCGGGCAGCAGCGTGCGGGTGTCCCGCAGTTCGGTGCCGTCGGGTTCCTTCCTGGTCAGCTCGACCCGGGTCTCCCGGACCAGCTGGGCGTCGATGTCGTGCGGCGCGATCTCCACCCGGAGGAAGCCCAGGAAGCGGTGCGGGTCGATGGACAGGGCGTACTGGTCGTCGCGGCCCTCTCGCACCACGGTGAGCTCTCGCCCCTGCCAGCCGGACTCCGCGGCGAAGTGGTACTCGAGGCGGTAGGCGTACGTGGGGTCCGCCGCGCTGTCCAGGAAGAAGGCGACGGGCTCGGGGTGCGGGGCGGCGGCGTCCGCGAGGCGGTCGAAGGAGCGTACTCCGCCGGGGTCCTCGGCCCTGCCGTAGCGGATGGTCACGGCGATGCTCGTCAGGCCGAGCGCGGAGAAGTCCACGTCGCCGACCAGTCGCACCGTAAGGGTACGGAAGAAGGGATCGTCGAGGTCGACGTCGATGACGTGCGGCGGCCCGTCCAGGTCCGCGGCGAGCACGCCGAGGAATCCTTGGGGCGAGTAGGTACGCTGCACGGCCTCGGCCCGGTCGTAGCTGAACGAGACCTGCTTGTCCTCGATCTGCAGGCCGTAGCGCAGCCGGAAGGTCAGGAGCGCGGGATTCGCGCCGCCGGCCGCCGCGGGGACGGCCGCCGCCGCGGGCGGCTTCGGTGCCGGGGCCTGCGGGACCGCCGCGGGAGCCGCGGCCGGCTTCGGGGGTGCCGGTGGGACGGGAGGCGTGAGGATCGTGGCGGGCATCGGCGGGGTGGGGGGCGTCGGCAGGGTGGGGGGCATCGGCGGGGTGGGGGGCATCGGCGGGGTGGGAACGGGCACGGGGACGACCGGCTGCGGGATCGCGGGGGCGGCCGCGACGGGCTGCGCCGGCGCGCCGGGGGGCTGTACGGCGCCCGGGGCGCCGGGTTTCGCCGGCGTGACCGGCCCCGCTCCGGGGGGAGCGACCGGTCCGGCACCCGGCGGGGTCTTCGGGAGCACGCCTCCCGTGGGGGACGGGGACGTCACTCCGCCCGTCGCCGCGGGCGAGCCGAGGGCCGGCGCGGGCGTGTGGGTCACCGGGCCCGCCGCGCCGCCGACGGGCGCACCGGTCGCCGGGTGGGAGGTGGGAGAGGGCAGGTCCCGCGGGCTGAGGGAAGGTTCGAACCAGTGGCCGAGCAGGCGGTTCATGAACGCGTCCAGTGCCCACTGGATCTTCTGTTCGTTGTCCGCCTCGGTCGTGAACTCCTTGATGTCGATGTGGATGACCCCACTCTGGCGGAGCCTCTGGAACGCGGCTTCCAGTCCCACGCGGGCCCAGTAGATCTGGGCGTCGATCCCGGCGGCCAGTTCGCTGTACACGCGGTGCATGTTGGCGGTGATCGTGACGGACAGGGCGGGCCTCAGGGCGGTGAACCGCAGTCGGTAGATGACGCCGACGGGGGTGCCGCCCGCGCGGAAGACCTGCTTCAGGAGCGTCGCGCCCTCCGCGCTGAGCCGCAGGCTGAACATGGCCGTGTTGTCCCCGTACAGCGAGGGCACGGCCGATCCGAGGATCGTCTCGACGGCGCGGAACGCGCCCGGTGGAAGGGTGTTCGCCGTCCCACCGGCGCCCTGGACGTCCAGGGCGACGCACTGGACGTCGCCCTCGTCGTACGGGACCGGGGACAGCCGTACCGTTCCGGGGGCGCGCTCGGCCAGCCGGCTCCTCAGCCGTGACTCCGCCTCCGTGTCGAGCCGCAGGGCGGTCTGGAACATCAGGAAGCCGCCCCCGACGGAATCCGCGTCGCCGGCGTTGTCGCGCCAGGTGATGAGGGTGAAGACGGGCCCCTGATCGCCCCGGGCCAGCGTGACGGGAGCGGGGAGGTACCAGAACTGGTTCGGGTCCGCGTGATCGGGGAACACCTCCACGCCGTCGACGAGCCACGATGTGGTGCCCAGTTGCAGCATGAGGCAGCCCTCCAGTCGTACCGTCAGGCGCCGGGAACGACGTCGAGTACGGGCAGATTGGCGTCGGTCCACTCCCCGACCCGGGTCAGACCGCTGGTGGCGATCCGGACGACCCGGTAGCGGAATCCCGGTGCCCCCGTCACGTCGAACTCGTGCCCGACCGGTCCCGAGTCACGGGTGAAGGAGTAGGAAGCGGTGACCGTCTCCGTGCCCGACTGGGCGAACTCGACCTTCGTCTCCCGGATGCCGGCCGCCTCCGCGGCCTTCGTGTCCACGCGGACGACCACGGCCTGGTGGGTGGGCATGTCGGCGGCGACGGTCAGGGTCGGGCGTCCGGTCGAGGACTCCGGGACGGTGCTCATGTGTCCGTCGGTGTGGAGCAGGGTGACGCGGTAGGTGATCCGGCGCAGGGTGGGGTCCCGCAGTCCTGCGCTGAACTGCTGGGCTCCGCCCTTCTCGCTGGTGAACTCGAGGGACGCCTCCTGCCGCAACTGGTGGGCGGGGTCCTCGTACAGCAGGTCGACGAGGACCGTGCTCACGTTCGTCCAGGCGACCAGGGGGCGAACGGTCAGGAGGTAGGTGGCGGGGAAGGGATCGCGCACCTTCACCTCGTTCTCGTCCGTCTCCGCCCACTCGCGCACCACGTCCGGGCGGCCGATGCCGTGGTACGTGAGGCGGTAGGAGTACGTCCCCGGTGCGGAGCCGACGATGAAGCGCGGCCACTGCCACAGCCCCTGTTTGCCGTCGAGCTCGAAGGCGTACTCCCCCGACACCCCGGAGGCCGCGTCCCGATAGCGCAGTTCGACCGTGACGGAGCGCCAGTCGGCCCAGGGGACACCTTCCTCGCGGATCAGCACGGGGCGGAAGTTGAAAGTCTCGCTGGGGCGGATCTCGGCGATCTCCGTCTCGGTGGTGTCGTGGACGGTCAGCCGGTCCGGGAGGACCCAGCCGGCAGGCTGTGCCAGGTGGTAGGTGATGTCCACGGTCACCGGTTTCACCATCGTGCCGCCCTCGACCCGGCTGGCCCAGTCGACCTCGCCGGTGTTGTTCTGCCCGTCGAGGAGCACGGTCTTGCCGTCCTCCCCGTAGCGCAGGTCGACGCCCACCGACGTCAGGAATCCACTGTTGAAGTCGACGCGCGAGACCACCTTCACCTTGCGGCGGCCGAACCACGGGTCGTCGATCGACACCCGCCGGGTGAAGTCGCTCTGCGGGCGCCCGGAGGCGGCGATCAGCTCGGCGATGCCGCTCAGGTGCCCCTGTGGGTAGACGGTCCGGCGGACGGCGGTGCGCTCGCCCATGCGGACGTTGAGGCGCTTCTGCACCTCCTGGACGGACGAGATGCGACGGTAGGTGTAGGTGCCGGCGAGGGACAGGCCGCCGGTCATGGCCACGCGGCCGAACTCGGTGGCGAGCTCGGCGGCGCGGTCCCAGCCGTCGGGGGCCGGCCGCGGGGCGAGGGCGGCCTCGAAGAAGGAGTCGGTGATCATGTCGTAGACCGCGGACACCGCCCGGTCGTGGCTGGCGATCACCGACTTGCCGGCCTCGCCCTCGGGCACGAACAGGTCGTCCTGGATGTCGATGACCCGTTCGTCCTTGAGCTTGTCCAGCTGCTCGGTGATCTGCGAGGAGACGAACACGCCGGATACGCCGAAGGTCTTGTCGAGGCGTTCCTTCAGCTGGTCCCAGCGGATGTTCAGGGTGACCGTGTAGGCGGGGCGCAGCCCCAGGAAGTCCAGCGCGTACACCACGCCGATGGGTGCCACGGCCCCGTCCAGGCAGCTCGCCAGCAGGGTCGAGCCACGGGCGTCGAGCACGGCCGAGAAGGCGGCCTGGTTCGCCCCGTACAGGCTGGGCTGCGCCTGGTGGATGATGCGCTCGACGAATCGCGAGTCGTCCGGCGCGCCGTCGCTCTCGCTGTCGAGGAGGACCAGTTTGACGGTGCCGCCCTCCAGCGGCACGGGGACGGGTCTGCGCGGGCGCTCGGGCAGGTTCAGCTGCGACTGGATCTCCCCCGCGACCTCGTCGAGGACGCTGTCGAGCCGGTCGGCGGGCGGCCCCAGCACGACGTCGAAGTTCAGCAGTCCCCCCGTGGTGTCGTCCTTCTCCCCGCGGAACTGCAGCAGGGAGAAGACCGGAGTCGCCGCCCCTCCCTCGTTGCGGACGGCGATCGACGGCCCCATGGGCAGGTAGTACCACTGGAGCGGGTCGGCGTGGTCCGGGAAGAGGCTGAATCCGTTCACCATCAGGAACGGCGGTGCGAGCGAGAGCATGGCGGCGGCTCCTAGGCGGCGGGGCGACGCGGCAGCAGCAGGTTGGTGTCCGCGGTGGTGACCGGAGCGGTGCCGGCGCTGGTGCCGTCGGTGAAGAAGTAGGTGGCGGTCCAGGAGAACTCCTTCGTGGCGGCGTCGGGCAGGGAGAAGACCACGGGGGGTGTGGTGCCTTCCTTGCGCACCAGGGCGCTCTTGACCTGCTCCTGGGCCGGGGCGCCGCCGTTGCAGGTCAGCACGACCTTGACCAGCTCGACGGTGGCCCAGTCGACGAGGTCCGGGGCGAGGACGACGCTGATCACGGTCCCGATCACGTCCCCGACCTCGACGGTCGCCTCTTCGGTCACGGTCTCGGGGATGTCCCGGACACTGCCGTTCTTGTAGCGCACCAGGCCGCCGTAGGTCAGGGTGCCGGACGTGGCGTCGCGGACCTGGACCGTCCATTCCCCGTAGGGTTCGGCCGCTTTCAGCTCCTTGCTGTCGGCCGCCCAGCTGTAGCCGTTCTGGGGGTCCTCGTAGCGCACGTCGACGAGGATGGAGTCGATCGTGGAGGCCAGGTCGCCGACGGCGACGATCCGGAGCCTGCGCATGTCGTTGAAGGGCGAGCTCAGGTAGATGCGCTTCCCGGTCGTCTCCTTCCAGTCGTCCTGGAAGGCGTCGCTCTTGGTCCGGTAGTCCACCCGGTACCGTACGGGCCGGTCGCGCTTCTCTCCGATGACGTGGGTGAGTACCCGCTCGGTGCTGTTCTGCGCGGTGAACACGACCTGGTCCGTGATGGCCTGCCCGTTGGAGGGCGTGTACTCGATGGTGACGGTGGCGGATTCCACGGACGTGAAGTCGAGGTTGCCGGGCAACACGTGCAGTTCGAGGACGCCCAGGTCGTCGGCGTTGATGGTCAGGGGTCCGGTGTGCGGTGCGAGGGGTGACTGGTACACGGTCGACGTGCCCTTGTAGTTGACCGTGAAGGAGTGCTGGAACTCCTTGGAGTCGCCCTTGACGTAGGCGGCGAACGTGTCGGTCTGTTCGGGCTTGTCGAAGTGGTAGTCGGCCGACTCCAGCTTGTCGCCCTGGTACTGCACGTGCACGTCCACGCTGTGCACCGGCCGGTTGGCGCCGAAGTCGGCGTTCACCCGCACCGGGACGCTGAACGAGCGGAAGAAGGGGTCGTCCAGGTCGATCTCGCGGTAGTGGTCGGCCCACAGGACCGGGCTGCCCTTCTTGTCGACCATGTTGGTGATGTTCGGCAGGGTGCCCTGAGGGTTGAACGGCCACAGCACGGCGGTCTGCTGATTGACGGTCATGGTGAAGTCGTCGACGCGCAGATTGCTGTACTCGCGGTGGATCGTCTCGTAGTCCTCCAGGACGGATCGGTCACCGGTGTAGCCCTCGATCTGTTCCGTCATCCGCTTGGTCGCGATGTCGAGGACGGTCCGCCGTATGCTCTCCTCGACCCGGGCCACCATCTGGGCGTCCGCTCCCGTGCCGGCGTCCACGTGGGTCTCGATCACGTCGGTGTTCACCGCCACCTCGGCGATCTTGTTCGAGAAGGTGTCGTCGCCCCACCCCGCGTCGTCGGAGGCGTCCTGGACGAAGGAGCGGAACTTGGTCGACGAGAAGTGGCCGTAGCCGGTGATGGCCGGAAGCTTCACCCAGCCGTTCATCCCGTAGGCCACCTGGACGATGCCGCCCTTGCCCTGGAGGGCTTCGGCGAACAGGGTGGCGCCCTCCTGCGGCAGTTCGAGGGTGAACGGGGTGACGTTGTCGCCGTACAGGGAGGGTCCGACCGGGTTCCACACCTTGCTGACGAGCGTGCCGCTGACCTCGGACAGGTTGAGGTGGGCCGTGCCGTTCGCCCACGTGATGGTCCCGAGGCCGACCCGGTCGGCGAGGCCCGCGCCCACCTGGGCGCGCAGCTGGTCCAGGATGACGGCGCGGGTGGCGTCGTCCAGCGCGAACTGGGTGTCGAAGGCCGCGAAGCCGCCCCCGTTCGAACCCGAGGGGTTGACCTTCGCGTTCTTGTACTTGAGGTACATGAAGACGGGGTTCCCCTCGGCGTCGCAGCGGAAGGTCGGCTGCTGCGGCACCGCGTAGAAGAGCGCGGGATTCTCGTGGTCGCCGTAGATCTGCACACCGGCGATCATCTGGGCCTTGTCGATCTGGAGCATGGTGGCCTTCCTGGGCCGGGACCGGCCGGTACTCCGGCTAGATCCGGACGTGAGCGGTGGTGGAACGGACGGTGCGCTTCGGGACGGTCGCGCCACTGCCGTCGGTCTCCGAGACGTCGACGACGAGTTCGCCGTCGAGGTCGTCCCGCCCACTGGCCACCCGCCAGGACACGGAGCGGGCGGGCGGGGTCAGGGTGAGGCCGCGATGGTCGGGCAGACCGTCGCCCGCCGGCTGGTACCAGACCTCGATCGCGACGGCGGCGGCCTGGTCCCGGCCGGGGGCCTCGCAGGTGACGGTGACGACGCCCAGGGCGCGGTCGTCCACGACCCAGCCGGAGGCGTCGGGCGCGGCGGTGCGTTCGTAGGAGGATCCGTCTTCCCCCTGGACGGTGAGGCGCAGGCTCTCCCCGGCCGGCAGCCGGGCCGGGGCGGTGCCCGGGGCGGTGATCGGGACCGTCCAGGGCGCCCCCGCCGCGTCGGTGCCGGACAGTTCCAGTCGGTGGACCGGGGGGTCCCCCACGGGGACCGTGATCCGGAGCGGCAGCGACGCCTCCGGGGTGGCCGGCACGGGCTCGGGGGGCTCTGCCGGATCGGGGACGGCGAAGGTGTGGCGCTCGCCCGAGGGCGCGGCGCCCAACGCCCGGCCGACGTCCAGTTCCCGCCGGACCCGCTCGGTCTCCAGCGTGGCGTCGAAGCGGACGAGGAGCTTGCCGGGGGATCCGGAGAAGGCCTCCTTCACGAGGGGGACCAGAGTCGGCTCCACGGGGGCGGTCAGGAGCGTCGTGTACGGCGGAGCACCGGACGACGTGGAGTGCGCCAGTACGGACTCGCCTCCCCCGTCCTCCCGAGCGATCAGCGTGACGCCGTGGACCTCCACACCGCCGATCGCGACGATCAGGTCGCCCGGCGCGACTTCCAACTCCTCGGCGGCCCGCCCCAACAGGGCGTCCACCTCGTCCCGTTCCGGCCACCAGTGGGCGCTGAGTTGCAGGGACGCGGAGGCACCCGCCATCACCAGACTGGCCATGGGAACGCCTTGGGGCGAAAGGTCGAGAACGGGCTCTCCCGGCAGCAGACGGACCGTCAGAGGGTCACGCCGGTCGATGAGGACCCGAGGGCAGGAGCGAGAGGACATTTTGCCTCTTTCGGGTCGATATGCTCACAATCGAGTGTAGAGCGCGTTCCGCCTGGCTGCACGGAAGAAGGTGGAGACATCGTGCTCCGGCTCCCCGCACTCGTCGTCCGATCGGCCTGGTCGCTGTACGCCGACGACCAGCTCGACCAGGCGTTCTACGCGATCCCGTCCGTCCCCCGGCTGGCCCGGGGACCCGACGGTGCCGCCGTTCTCTCGCTGATCAAGTACCGCTCCGGCACGGACAGGTTGAACGGCGGAATCATTGAACTGCAAACAGACCTCGCGCTGCGGCCGGAGGAACGCGAGGAGGCCCTGGCCGCGGCCCGCGCCCACGGCGGCGGCACGACCGGGGCCGGACCCCGACTCGTCACCCCCCTGTGGCTGGACGGAACGGCCTCCCTGCGACTCCTCGACCCCTCGGCGAAGGCCGACGAGCGGACGGTGCGCGTCCAGCCCTCGCTGTCCGGGGACAACCCGGCCGTGTTCCAGGCCGTGTTGACCCCGGAGGGCGCCGCCCTGGAGTGGGACGCGCTGCGCTCGGGAAAGCCCTCGCTCCAGGCCGCCTACCGACTGCGCGCCATGGCGAGGATCCCCGACGGAACGGTGCGCGCGTACGCCCGCAGCGCCGACGTGACCGCCCAGTGGGCGCAGGCCGCCGCGCTCCCCGACCCGCGGCAGGCACTCGCCCAGTCGTCCGCGGCCGGCGTCGAGGTCCTGGACTGGCCCGCGAACGGCGATCCGGAACTGCGGGAGGCGTTCGTCTCCTGGGGCTGGGAGTTCCTCGCCCCGTGGCTGCCGCCGCACGGCACGCCTCCCACCAGCGACATCGACTCCACGTTCACCGGTTCGGCCGGCCTGCCATGGCCGTTCGACGCCGCCGGCTCGCCGGACCCCCCGGACCTGACCCGCGACGAGGGCTGCTTCCTCGCCCTCGACCTCTCCGATCCGATCTTCCGGCAACGACGCACCGAGGTCCGCTGCAACGCCGACTTCGCGGCGGGCACGATCGCGGCCGTCACCGCCAAGATCTCCTACGGAGACCATCGCCACGACTCCGTCTTCACCGACAACGACACCGTCGATCACGTCACTTGGACGGTCGACCCGGCGCTCGGCAGGACGATCAGCGTGCGCCCGGTGGTGTCCTTCGCCGCCTCCAGCGCCACACTGGAACTGCCGGAGCTGCGCACCGACAACCAGTTCGTGCTCCTCAGCGTCGACGACGTCGGACGACTGACGGTCGACCTGAGCACCGCCGCCGTCGACTGGTCGACCGTCGACCACGTCGAGGCCGGCATCCGTTACCAGGACGCCGAGCACGGCGTCGGACTCGTCGAGGACACGCTCAGACTCGACGCGTCCCGACCCGGTCAGCGCTACGAGCGGATGGTGTACGCGCCCGTCAGCCGGCCCTACGACCTGCGCCTCGCCTACGACATGACCGACGGACAGACCGTGGTACGCGACTGGTCGCCCCACACCGGCAGAGCCGTCCTCGTACCCGCGCCCTTCGACCGGTGGCTGGCCCTCGGGCTGCGCGCGACCGGCTGGTCCGGCGGCATCAGCGCCTTCCAGGTCGACCTGGAGGCCGAGGACGGCACGGGACGCACCCCCAGGAACACCGTACGGCTCACCCCCGAGACCGACACGGCGGAGTGGCGCACCGGCCTCGCCCCCGCCGCCACCGGACGGTTCCGCTACCGCGTGACGACCCTCTACGCGGACGGGCACTCCACCGTGGACCCCTGGAGGGACGGCGACGGTTCCCAGGCTCTCGACGTCGGGCCGACACCGTCGCGGGTCCTGGAGGTGACGGTGGTGGCCGACCTCGTGGACTTCACGGTCGTCAAGCTCGTGAAGACCACCCTCCGCCATCCGGTGCCCGCGGGCGAGCCGCCCACCCACGAGATCGTCTTCGCTCCCGGCCGTGCCACCAGCGCGTCATGGCAGTTGCCGCTGTCCGACGACGGGTCCGCCGTCGCCGCCGGACCCGACTACACCGTCACCTCCACCTTCTACCTGCAGGACGGAGAGCACCGCACCATCCCCGAGACGCCCGGAACCGACCCGATCGTTGTGCTGCGGCTCCCGGCCTGAACCAGCTGTGCGAGGAGAGCACGTCATGTTGAACCTGCTCCACAAGTTCGTGGTTCCCGACGTGAGTCACGTCGACATCTACCAGGACGACGAGGACCCGCTCCAGTTCTGGATGGTTCCGCAGCGGGTCCGTGCCGCCCTCGGCCCGGACAACGCGACGCCGGAACTCGCCATCTTCGCCTTCGCCAGGGACATGAGCCTGCTGGCGGGCATCGACGCACCGCTGCCGGCCGGCGAGACCGAGGGCGGCCTGATGACCCTGACCGTCGAGTGCACGGTGCCGCCGGAGGACCGGGAGAAGATCCTCACGTACCTGCGCAGCCAGGTCCTGTCAGGGGCGATGCAGATGCCCCGGCCCGTGCTGTCCCAATCGGAGGTCGGCTTCGAATGGCGCGGACCGGTGACCGGTGAACCCAAACTCGCCTATCCCACCTGGGTCGAGGGCGACGTCCAGTTCGCCCTCCCCTCCGCCCTGGGCCCCACGTTCATCAAGCCCGGGGACAACAAGGTCAAGCCGTCCTTGACCGAGTCGAACGTCGCCAGCTTCTCCATCGCGCTCGGGCAGGAGGGCATACGGCTCTTCCGGGAGACGCTCGGCACGGGCAAGCTGCCCGCCCACGTGGCCTACAGCCTCCAGTTCATGGCCCGCATTCCGTCGGTCACGGTCACCATCAGGGGCCACGCCGAAGCGGTGCACGAGGAGTTGAAGAACAACATCCAGGTCGTGGACACCCAGGACGGCGTTCCCGTTCGCAGGTGGCCTCAGGTGAACAGCCTGAAGGAGCTGCAGGACCTGTCCGGCAGTCTCCACGTCGAGTACACGAAGTTCGACATCGGCCAGCCGGACGACAAGATGCGCGAGCAACTGGAGAAGTTCGTCCTGGACATCGCGACGGGGTACCTCCAGTCCATGTTCTGCAAGCCCCTCATCACGGGTGAGCTGAACAAGGAGAAGCTGGGCACGGACCCGATGCAGAACTTCAAGCCCCCCGGTACCACGGTCACCGGCGGCAACCAGCTGTACCTCGCCGAGTTCAAGCAGACGGGTGAGTCGGACTTCGAATCGACCTTCCACGGCAACATCGCCCGGACCTTCTGCACGTACCCCAGCGCGGCCCTCGTCAACATGGTCACCCAGGCGCAGCTGGAGAAGGCGTTCATCGAGGCCGACCTCAACACGCCCATCTTCCACACCCTTCAGGTCCCGGTCCGGGTGACCGCCGACTTCGAGCACGACCCGATCGCGGGCATCCAGGTGACCCTCGACTACCGGCAGACCGACGACCGCACCGGCGAGGTCAAGACCAAGTCGGAGACCTTCGACTTCCTGAAGGGAACCGAGACCTACTACTTCCGCACCACGCTGGCCAAGGACGCCCAGGGAGCGCCCAAGGACACCTTCACCTACGCCAGCCGGCTCCACTACAAGGCCGCCCAGGCGTCCAGCGACATCGCCCCACAGCCGACCCGGGAGAGAAGTCTCATCCTCGGTTACGACCGGCTGAGCTGTGTCGACGTCAAGGTGGTGGCCGGCACCGTGCCGTGGACGACGGTCCAGGCGGTCCAGGTCGACCTGAAGCTGCCCGGCGTGAACCTCCCGTCGGCCACGAAGACGGTCATCCTCAACCAGCAGACCGTCGAGGACGGATGGTTCAGCTACACCGGCGGCCAGGCGTCCCCCGAGTACGAGTACAGCTGCGAGTTCCTGCTGGTGAACGGCAGCCGCATGACGACCCCGCCGCAGCGCTCCTCCGCCTCGCGGTTGCTCATCGACGCGCCCTTCGAGGACCGCATGAGCGCCACCTTCGTGCCTCAGGGCCTCTTCCCTCCGCTGCAGTCGATCGTGCTGTCCACGAAGTACGCGGACGAGGCCGCCTCGTACCACAGCGAGGGCACCTACATCTTCACCGACAACGTCACGCCGTGGCGCTGGGACGTCGACCTGCCCTCCGCCAAGAACCGGGAGTTCCAGTACAAGGCCGACGTCACCTACGTCGACGGGACGACGACGCCCGGGCAGTGGCAGACGGGCCAGGAAGGCACCGTTCAGGTCGGCGAGGTGAAGAGCTCGCTGCTGAACGTGTCGGTCACCGCGGCCGCGCTGGACATGACCAAGTGGAAGCTGGTCGTCGTCACGCTGCGGTACGAGGACCCGGCCACGCACGCGGTGCAGGAGCAGACGATCAAGCTGACTCCGGACAACGCCGTCGACCAGTCGTGGAAGGTCACCCTGAAGGACCCCGCCGCGACGACCTACACCTACGAGATCGACGGTTACGGCGTCGACGGAACCCGCAAGACGGTGCCCGCCACGACCACCGACGACAAGCTGCTCGTGGTCGAGCTGTGACGGACGGCCGTCCGAAGGGAGCTGCGTCATGAGCGACGAAACGGAAGCCCCGCACCTGGAGACGCTGGACCTGGATCCCGGGCTCGCGGGCGCCACGGGACAGACCCTGACCGCGACCGGCGACACCTTCGAGCCCGGTCTCCTGAACGACCTGATGGCCCGGCGGGCCGAGCCGGAGGCCGACCGGATCCCGCTCGTGTCCACGGCTCCCCAGGAACCCGGCGAGGTCGTGTCGGGGGTCCACGGCGACTGCTTCGTGCCGGTGGCGACCCTGCCCGCCCGCTCGAAGCGGTCGCGGACGCCCGCGGTGTTCCTGGAGGCCGACGAGGGGGGCAGGTGGAGCCTGCTGGTGTGGATCGACCTGGTCCGGCCGGACACCGCTCCGGCCGAGGCGCGGCCGGTGCCGCTGAGCGACCTCACGGCCGTCCTCACCACGACCGACGAGCAGGCCACCGTGGCCTTCACGTCGGTGACCGACCTGCCGGTGCCCGGCCCGGGTGTCGTGCGGCGTCTCGCCCTCGCCGCCGAGGTGGACGCCGCCGCGACCGCCGACGTGCTGCAGTACGACATGAACGCGGCCATCGTCGTCAACGGGACCGCGTCCTACCGGGTGTGGGAAAACGAAACCCTCAGTGGCGAGATCCTCCCGGAGCTCTCCCCGGAGGAAGAGGCCGGGCTGGAGGTGTCCGGATCGTCGATGCTGCTCGGCCCGGGGGGCGGTGGGATCGCCGCCTACCTCCCGACGTCCGACAAGCCCAACCGCCCCATCTACTACCACTGGAACTTCAAGAGCGGCGCCGGCGCGGACCAGGGACTCGACCCGGACAACGTGTGGATGGACAGCCCGGCGGGGCTGTGGCAGATGTCGCCCATGCCCAACCAGTACTTCGTCCTCCCCAGCGAGTACCGGCTGGCTTTCGACCCGGAACGCGGCACTCCCGCCATGAGCGTGCTGCTGGTGCGGCCGAACGCGGCACCGGACGCCGCGGCCGGCCCCGACCAGGCCTGGAAGGTCAGGGTGCGCTTCAAGATGGTGCCCTGGCTGGACCCGGAGTCGATGGAGCGCCTGCGTGCGGCCATCGCCGACGTGGAAGGGACCGCCTACCCGCAGCTGGTGCTGGGCGGCTACGCCAGTGCCACCTTCGACGAGTCCTCCTGGCTGCAGGACCTGGGGGGCAGGACCCTCGGCACGGAGGCCGGGAACACGACGATCGACGCTCGCGGCTTCGAGCTCGTGCAGGACTGCTCCATGGAGTACTACACGCTGCTGGCGCGGTTGCTCGCCCCGGCGACCGGCGCGGCGACCGGGGTCGAGGGCCGGGTCGTGATGATGCTGCGCAAGTCACCCGACGACGAAACCGCGAAGGTACAGCGCGACGTGCCGGTGCGGATCAGGCTCGACCGGCCCGACGACGGTTTCCTCACCACGGAGCAGATCACCGCCCCCTTCCCGGACGCCGCCACCTGGCCGGCGGGCTGGACTCCCCCGTTCTACGCCAAGGTCCGCTCCCCGAGCACCGTGCGGGCCGATGTGTCGGGGGTGGTGGCGGCCCTGCTCGTGAACGACCCGCTCACCGGGGTACCGGTCGACCGCGCCCGCGTCGCGGCCACCCCCGCGGCCTTCTCCCTGGGCGGGCCCGACGCGGCACCGGTGCAGCCCGCCGCCGAGGCCGCCCCCGCGGGCGCGCCCGGGTTCCGACCGCCCGCCAACCCGCCCGTGGGAAACGGTGAGGTGCTGCTGCGGCTCACCCAGGCCGAGGCCGAACCCATCGATCCGCGCACGGTCAGCTCGCTGGCCCTCGACTACACCGGAGTCACGGTGAAGATCGATCCCGCGGTCATGCTCGAACGCGTCCACGAACTGGGCACGTCCACCGGCCTGATGTCGCGCGTGAACGTGAGCAGCTACCAGCTCAAACACCCGGAGACCCTTCCGCCCGAACTGGCCGACGTGTTCGGCATCGACGTCGAGATACGACGGGGCAGCGCCGAGGCGGTCACCGTGAGCCTCACCCGCGACGCGCCCGAGGCGACCAGCGACATCCCGTTCGGCTTCTCGGACCTGGTCGCGGATCTGCACCCGGACCAGCCGAAGTTCGAGTACCGGCGGCGCAACGTCGCCACCAAGGGCACCGGTTCCTTCTCCCCGTGGGAGTCGGTGGTGGGACGGAACCTCCTCGTCACTCCGGTGGCCTGACGGCAGTCGGCACGGGGCCGGAGCAGTACCGCACGAACGGGAGAGACGCGATGACAGTGACCAGGCACCGGGTCGCGGTGGTCGCCGCGCTTGTCCTGGCGACCACCGGCCTCGGCACCGCGTGGGGGGCGGCTCCCCCGGGGCCGGACTCCTGCGTGGAGGGGTACGAGTGGCGTCTGGCGACGCCCGAGGACCACGTCTGTGTCGAGCCGGAGATCCACGATCAGGTGGTCGAGGACAACCGCCAAGCCAACGAGCGACGCAGTCCCGACGGCGGCGACTACGGCCCCGCGACGTGTCGGCAGGGCTGGGTATGGCGCGAGGGCACGCCGGACGACCTCACGTGCGTCGATCCGGAGGTCCGCTCGCAGGCGTGGCAGGACAACGCCGAGGCACCCGACCGCTGGGCCGCCACCGCGCGGTCGGACGGCGGCAACGCCCACCCGTTCCTCTACCCCGACACGACGTACACGATCGCCGGGCGGCCGCCCGCCACGGGCCCGTCACCGGGTGCGGGCACGACCGGGGGCGCGCTGGTGATCGACGCTCAGGGTCCGTCGACCGAAGCGGGGGCGGGCACCAAGGTCGCCCGTGACAACGGCAAGGACTCCCAGCGGTTCCAGTTCATGCGACGCGGAGACCTGAAGGCGCACGAGAACGCCTTCCTGATCCGGGACCGGGCGTCGGGCCGGTGCCTGACCGTGGCGGAGGCGGGGCAGAGCAACGGCACCCGCGTCGTCCTGGGTGACTGCGACTGGTCGGGCGGCGGCGTGTGGTCCTTGTGGACGCAGAAGGACGGCTCCTGGCAGCTGCGTTCGCGGCACAGCGACAAGTGCCTCACGGCGCACAACCCGCTCTTCAGCGCACCCGCTCCCGGCGCGTACCTGGAGCAGTGGACGTGCCTCAACGGGAGGAACCAGGCGTGGCGCCTGCTGCCTGTCGAGTGACGCCCCCATGGGTGCCACGGCGGGTCCAGAAAGGGGTGTCCCACCGCTCCTCCCCGCGGTAGCAGGCGGCACGGGCGCGCAGGAACTCGTCGTGCACGGCGTCCACGAGCGCCGCGTAGCGGCTCGGGGCCCGGGGATCGCCCTCGGCCTCCTCGGTCAGCGCGGTGGCCGCCGCGATCCCCGTCGCCAGGGCGTGCGTGATGCCGCGGGCGGCGATGGGATCGGTCACGGCGGCCGCGTCCCCGGCCGCCACCCAGCCCGGGCCGGCGGGGGGCAGCGTGCGCGAGGTGCCGGCGGGCAGGACACGCAGTCGGTCCGGTGGGGTGATCCGGTGCGCGGCCGCCCGGGTACGCACGTGGCGGGTGGCGGCCAGTGCGGCCCACCAGCCTTCCGGTGTCCGCAGGCCCGCGCCGGCCACCAGGTCCGCGTCCGTCACGGCCATGAGGACGTGCCGCCCGTGCGACAGGGACGCCGTGTACCACCAGCCGAAGGGTGTGGACTCCACGAGCGACGTGCGTTCGGGGCCTCCCCGTGTGCCGTACGGGTCGTCAGGTACCGGCAGGACGACCGGCGCCTCGGCCGTCACGGCCACCAGGTGGTCGGTGTGCACCACCCGTGCGCCGAGTCCGCGGGCGAGCCGGGCACGCGCTCCGGTGGCATCGACGAGGTACGGCGCGGTCATCACCGTCCCGGACAGGGTCGCCCGCCACCGGCTGCCGTGCCGTGCCACCGATCGGACACGGCCGGCGTGCAGTCGCACGCCCGCCGCGCGGGCCGCCCGGCGCAGCGCCGCGTCGAACGGCGCGCGGTCCACGTGCCAGCCGGCTCCGTAGGGCCCGTGGAGGAAGTCGGAGGACCTCAGGGCCGGCCCGCCCCAGGACGACTGGTTGCCGTAGCAGGGCGCGTGGCATGCGGAAGGCAAGCGGTCCAGCACGCCGAGTCCCCGCAGCAGGGGTCGGGCCAGGGGTGACAGGCTCTCCAGGACGTGCCGTCCCGGCTCCGGGGCGGAATGGACGAGGACGACGTCGGCGCCCCGGGACGCCAGGGTGAGGGCCGCGGCCACCCCTGCGGGGCCGCCGCCGGCGACCAGGACGTCCGGGCTGTGCCGGGGCCGTGTCACGGGGTGCCGCCTCCCGCCCTCTTGCGATGCCCTGGCCGCCTCAATGGATGCTGCCCATGCCCTGGATGCGCAGCCGCAGCGGGCTGTCGGGTTCGGGCACGGGCTGGGTGGTCGACAGGCTCACGCGCGTGTCCGGAGCGCCGGCGGCGGGGAGGGGGCACCCGGCCGCCACCCAGTCCTGCACGATCTGCCGCACCGTGCGGGAGACCGGCAGGTCACGGGCGAGCCGGGCGGCATCCGCCGGGCCGAAGAACTCGTGGAGGAGGTCCGTGGCGGCCCTCGGCCGGCCGTCGCCGCCCGAGCCGTCCGCCGTGTTCGCGGGATGCGTCAGCGCCGCGAGGAGCGCGGGGGCCGGCTGGAGGCACCACCAGGCGACCGGACGCTCGACGAGCCGGTCGGGGTTGCCCGGCTGGGGGCCGGCCAGGGTCCGGCTGTCGGAGAGGAGGCCGTCGGGCCGCGTCCGTACGGCGTCCGCCAGGAGGAGGATGGCCTCGAGTGGGGAGTAGGCGCGCCGCTCGGCCGGCTCCTCGGCGAGCGATCGGATCCACTCCCGCCACACCTCGCTCTCCTCCTCGTCGAACACCTTGTACATGGGGCCGTTCCAGCGCAGGAGGCGGAACAGGGGGCTCCCGGCCGGATCTCCGGGGACGATCCACTCCGAGGCGGCCAGCGCCGAGAGGAGCCCCTCGGGATCGGCGAACCAGTCGTTGAGGTAGCTGCCCCCGAGCATCTTCCCCTCGTGGTTGAGGGCGGCCCGTGGAGCCTTGTCCCTGATCATGCGCACCAGCCGCTCCTCGGGCGTGGGCGGCGACTTCAGGTGCGCGACCAGTTCCTCGCCGAGGTTGCCGGTGACCGCGAAGGCCACGTACCCGTTCCAGATGCGCTCCCACTGGCGTTGGACGGCCTCCTCCCCGCCGAGGGTGTGCAGCTGGTCGAGGTAGCGCATGACGGCGTCGCGCGCGCGGGCTCCGTGTCCGTCCGCGGCGTTGTCGATGCCGATGTGCATGCGGAAGAAACGGGACTCGATGCCGTGGTGGTCCAGGAGTTTCGCCAGGGGAACGACGCCCAGTACCTCCCACTCCAGGAACAGCGTCATGCCGAGCAGTTCCGGGAAGAACGCCTCGGGATGGCAGGAGATCGCCAGTTCGAACGCCGGGACGGTGAACGCGGAGTCGAGCAGGTCGGTCCTGGTGGCGAAGGCGTAGGAGTCCACGGGCGGCAGGTGGATGCCGAGTTGTTGCAGCAGGTTCTGGTACAGGGTGGAGTGGTTCAGTGCCGGATTGCCGTCGCCCACCTCCTCCTTCCAGATCGAGAACAACAGGCCACGGACGTCGTCCATGGGTTTGGCCTCCGTGATGTGCCGCAGCCACACCCCGTCGAGGAGGTTGAAGGGCGCCATCTGCTTGACCCGTTCGACGACCGAGTCCCGGGTACGGAACACCTGCTCGGCGTCCGGGTCGGCGGGATGGTACGCCTCGGCGTCCTGAGCCAGCCGGCTGTAGATCAGGTCCAGCCGCTCCTCCAGGTTCTCCCGCGTGTAGCGGAACGGCCGCAGTGTCTGGGGCACGGCGGGATCGTGCTGGACGGCCACCGCCTCGGCGAGGAACGACTGGGCGAACGCCCGGGAGGCCTTCACCTGGTCGGGGAAGCGGTCGGGATGCTGCAGCACGTAGAACCAGTCGCGGTGGCTGGGGCCGACCTGGTCGGCGCGTTCCGTCTCGACCAGGACGCGGCTGCCGTCGGGTGTCTGCCGGGCCACGACGAAGCCGAGCCGGCTCCACTGCCCGACCATGTCCTGGGCGCCCGCGTGCGCGCGCAGCCGCCTCCAGCGGTCGTCCACTCTCGTGTCGTAGGCGGTGTCGCTCTCCCCGGCCATGCGGACCGGCTTCGGTCTGCGGACGATCTGCTGCCCGACGCCTCGCGCCCAGGGCCGGCGGTACGGAGTCGGACCGATGCCCCGGTCGGCCTGCTCGCCGGCCGCGCGGAGCAGGGAGAGGAAGTGCGTCTCGGGGTAGACGTCGTCGGGCCGCTGGGCGGGCCACCAGTGGGTGTGGCACTCGTAGAAGTCGGCCTGCCACGGCAGGGCCAGGTACTTGGTCAGGTCGCCGGGCTCGAGGTCCTCTCGCACCCGGAAGGGAGCCGCCCAGAAGTCGGGGTCCTGGGCGATGTACGTCATCTCGATGCCCGGGTAGAAGGGTCCCCCGCTGCATGCTTCGAGGGCGGCCCGTACCAGGGCGTGCGGCGCGTCGTCCGGGGCGGGGTCCGCCGGGGCGGGCGCCCGGCCCGTCCAGTCGGGGATGAAGTCGCCCTCCGCCCAGAGGCGCATCCTCTCGTACTGTCCGGGCAGCAGGGACATCCATCTGCCCGGCTTGCCGTCCAGGGGTTCCCCGTCGTCTCCGGCGAGCTGGGGCATGTACACGGAGGTGGCCTCGGCGACCCCGGCTCCGGGACCGCGCAGCCGCCGGAAGACCGACCGGCGGAGCTCGGCCGTCCCCGGGCCGCTCGATGCCAGTTGCCCGAGGAGCGCGGGGGCGAGGAAGTGGCCGGGCTCCCCCTCGCCGTGCCCACGCAGCGCGGCGGCGTTCACCCACTGGTAGTCGCTGACGCGGCGCAGGATCGGCTCGATGTCCCGCGTGAAGGAGACGGAGTCGGGCTGCTCGTGTCCCGAGGCCTCCGCCAGCACGTCGTAGAGCGTGACGAGGTTCTCCGTGTGGGGAGAGAAGTCGGGCGGTGCGACCAGTACCCAGGCCGGCTGTGCCCGCAGCGGCGCGTTTCCGTTGCGCAGGCTGACGGTGGCGTGGACGGGGCCGTCGGACACGTCGTCGTACCAGAAGTCGTTGTTGGCGAAATGGACGACCGGGTTGTCCGGCCGGGTGGTGCCGGACTGCCCCGAGCCGCCCAGGACGAGCAGTCGGCCGTCGTCGTCGGTGCGCAGCTCACCCAGGGGTACCGGTGTGCCGAGGAACGTGCCGGTATCGAATCGCGCGCCGGGACCCGACTGGTCCGGCCCGGTGACGGTGCGCGGGCCGGGTCTGACGGCGAGCCCGGAGCGGGCCTCGGGGTCGTCGACGTCGACAGCCTGGTTGCGGCGAGCCCTCGGGTCCCGGGCTTCCCCGTCTTCCGCCCCGTCCTGGTACCGCCCGACGAACTTGAACCAGGCGCCCTTGGTGTTGGCGAGCTCCACCGTCCAGGAGATCTCCGCGTGCTCCGCGGTCAGCTCGCCCAGCACGGTGCCGTCCGCCGCGTAACCGTAGACACGGAAACGTGCCGCCTGCCGCTTGACGCGGCCCTCGCCGTCCTTGAAGCCCCCGGCGGGTCGCGGCGGGACACCCGGCGCTTCCGGACCGATGAAGAATTCCGTCGGGCTGTTCCCCACCCGGGCAATGCCGAGGGACGGATGGATCTCACACCGTACGACGTCGTCCAGATTCATGGACAGCAGTTCACCGGAGACCTGCGGCCGACACGAAGAGCGGCCTGACCAGGACGCGTTTTGTCACCTGTGTGGTGCAGTGGCTCCAGAGGTTGACGGGTGCCCCGGCGACTAGAATGGGACGGGCGGGATCCCGAATCCGGACACCATTCTCACGAAAGTAGTGGTTGTCGTGGCCGATTCCAAAGACAAGGCAGCCCTGCGCGCCGAACAGGCCTCGAAGGAAGCGCAGAAGCAGCGCAAGCAGGACGCGCCGAGCGGCCAGAAGGAGAGCCAGGCGCCCGAGAAGGCTCCTGCCGAGACCGTCGCGCAGGAGGAAACGCCCGCTCCCGAGCCGAGGAGGTACGGCCGGGGCTGATGCCTCCGGCACAAGGACGCGCTCCGACCCGGGCGCCGCATCCCCTCGGAGACCGGCGGCCGGGTCCGTGTGTGACGGTCGGAACGTTCCGGGGGTCACGAGCGCTCCGGTGAAGGGCGCGCTCTTCCGTCAGGCGTGGAATCGGTCACGCGGCGGTCCGATCATGTACCCGTGGTGTCCTGCCGCGGCCCGCGGCGGCAGCCGCTCGGCGAGCAGGCGGGTGAACCGAAGCGAGGGCTCGACGCCCAGCTCGTCGTTCAACAAGGTGCGGAACGACGCGTAGTGACAGAGCGCTTCGCCCACATTGCCCTCCGCGAGATGCGCGGACACGACGGCCCGGTGCGCGCTCTCGCGCAGCGGCTCGGCGCGTATGCCGGCCCACGCCGCCTCCATCGCCAGTGCGGTCCTGCCCTGCTCGATCAGGTTTTCCGCCAGCGAGTCGAGGGCGTGCAACCGCAGTTGCCGCAGGCGCTCGCGCTCCAGCAGCACCCAGTCCTCGTCCCAGCCCGGCAGGAGGTCTTCTCCGGTGAGGAGTCCGAGCGGGGGATGGCGGGACGGTGGCGGGCCGCAGCCCGCCACGACGCTGAGGGCCGTACGGGTGAGGGTATGGACGTCCACGCGCAGCGCCGGGGTGACCAGCAGTACGTCTCCGCAGCAGCGGACGAGGGAGAGTTCGCCCCGTGGGAGTTTCCACAGAGTGGTGCGCAGGCTACCCCTGGCGTGCTCCTCGGTGACCTCGGGCCACAGCGTGCCGGCGAGGACCGTACGGGGCACGCTCTCGCGCAGGCTCAGGAAGGCCAGGAGCCGCTGACCGTTGCGGCACAGCTCGACGCTCTGCGTTCCGAACTCCAGTCGGAACCGACCGAGCAACCGCAACTGAGCGGAGGGAGTCACGTTCATGATCGCCTCGCGCACCGGGGTCTCGCGTGAGGGCGCCTCTCCAAAGCCGTACCGTCTCGTCGGCGTTGGTTCACGGCCCGCTGGAATCCGTCGGTTCGGCTTCGGGGTCCACAGCCTCGGACAAGGCCTGTCCCCACCAGTTTCTGCCCCTCCCTCTCCCTCTGCAACTCACCGATCGACCGCGCCGAAGGCGACTTACCGCTGGTCACCGGAGTGCTCTCCGCCCATCGGCGCGCCGTGGAAGCGGCCGCGATGACGGTGGTGTGACGCCGGGCTGACGGCGGTTCCCTAACTTCGGTCACGGCGGGTGAGTCCACCTGGAGGAAGAACAAGCAAGGGACGTTCCCCGGGAGGCCATGATGAGCCGGCGGGTCGCGAACGGCCTGGAAACCCTGCGGCATCAGCTCGACGCGCGCTTCCCCGCCCTCGGCGGACATCTCTCCCACATCTTCATCGACGATCCGGCTGCCTGGCTCCCGGGTGCCGGTGAATGCCGACCCTAGGCGGCCCGTATGTCGCAGACCCAGAAAATCCCCGTCATCTACGTCCGGGGCTTCGCCGGTGGTCAGTCCGGCATCGACAGCGCGGTGACGGACCCGTTCCTCGGATTCAACGCGGGCTCCACCCACATCCGGATCGGACCGGACAACAAGCCGAGCTTCTACCAGTTCGAAAGCCCGCTGTTGCGGCTGATGGTGGACGAGGGCTATCAGCTCCTCGTCCAGGGCAGCCAGGAGACGTACCTGGACACCCACGCGGAGATCCCGGCCAACAGCGTCTGGATCCACCGTTTCTACGATCCGTCCGCGAGCACATGGGGTGGCACACCCAAGGAGTTCCGCGTCGAGGACGCCGCGCAGGACCTGCTCGAACTGATCGAGGAGCTCAGGGCGAAGGCCCACGTCGACCGGGTGCATCTGGTCGCCCACTCCATGGGCGGCCTCATCTGCCGCTGCCTGATCCAGAAGGTCCTCCCGGAACGCGGCATCGAGCCGACCGCCTACGTCGCCAAGCTGTTCACCTACGGCACGCCGCACGGCGGTATCGCCTTCGACCTGGGCTTCGGGATGCTGGAGCGGCTGCGGGACGCCATCGGCATCAACGGTGCCGAGATCTTCGGGCGCGAGCGGATGTACCAGTACCTGACCCCGGGCGCCACCGCGGCCGACGAGCCGCCCGAGAACTGGGATCCGCGTGCCATGCCCGCCACCGGGGAGCCCTTCGCCTTCCCTCACCGGCAGGTCTTCTGCCTGGTGGGCACCAACCCGGGCGACTACGACGTGGCGCACGGACTGTCGTCCGCGGTGGTCGGACCCCGCAGCGACGGCCTGGTGCAGATCGACAACGCCTACGTGCCGGGAGCCTTCTGCGCCTATGTGCACCGCAGCCACAGCGGGCGCTACGGGCTCGTCAACTCCGAGGAGGGCTACCAGAATCTACGACGGTTCCTGTTCGGTGACCTGAAGGTGGAGTCCGCCCTCGTCCACGTCCGGTTGCCGGAGGAGAAGAACACGGTGTGGCAGGCGGAGACCGGACTGTCGATCCGCGGCCTGCAGATCGTGATGCACGAGCGGACCAGCGCCCAGTGGTGCCCGATCCAACTCGGCAGCGGCACACAGCCCGGCGTGGACGGCGACGGAGCCGTGCCGATGGTGAGCACCTTCCTGTGCGAGAACCTGGCCAGTCCGAACGGCAGCGGCACCCTGCGGTACGCGCTGCACCTGCGGATCCTGTCCCTGCGCGAACGGGACAACGGATTCCTGGACTTCCGTGACCACATCGAGCAGACGGCCGACTTCGACGACATCCTCATCGTCGACGTCAGCAGCGAAGCCGGAGTTCCGGTACTGCGGGCCGTCTGGAACTCCACCATCGTCGGTCCCATCAGCGACTACGAGCCGACCGGCCCGGACCTGGCCGACGAGGATCCGGCGAGCGGCAGATGGATCAGCCACATCCCTCTGCCCGACTCCACCACGACGATCCTCGGTGAGGACGCGCGCATCCGCCTCGTCGCGACCGAATGGAACTGACGAGAGAGAGCGAGACATCATGGTCGCCCTGGCCAACGTCCAGTTCGGCAAGGAGAACGAGGACGTACGCACCGTACAGAAAGCCCTGATCGCCCGCGGCCGCGAGATCCCCGACGGCGCCACCGGATACTTCGGCGACCAGACCAAGGCGGCCTACCGGGCCGAGCAACTCGCCCAGGGCTTCAAGGGAGCCGACGCCGACGGCGCACCCGGCTGCACCTCCCTGACCGCGCTCGGCCACAGCATCGGCTTCCCCGTGGACTGCGCCGACGTGTCCGCCGCCGGCGGAGGACGGCTGAGTCTCGCCCAGGTCACCTACCACGACCCCGGCGACGACTCCGGAGAGGCGGCCATGCAGCGCTATGCGCGCAAGGCGTGCGAACTGACCGGCATGGACCCCAGGTTCGGCGTTCCGGCGCTCACCACCATCGCCCGCCGCGAGTCCGCCTACAACGCCCCCGGGCAGCGGGTCAACGCCTGGGACGTCAACGCACACGGCAGCAAGGTCGCCGATGGCCGTCCGCTGAACTGCTCCCGCGGCGCCACCCAGTGCATTCCGACCACGTTCGCCGCCTATCACCAGGCCGGCACCGCCACCACGCCCTACGACGTGGTCGCGTCCATGTGCGCGACGATCAACTACGTCCGCGACCGCTACCACGTGAACCAGTCCGGCTCCAACTTCGCCGCCCGCGTCCAGCAGGCGGACCCGAACCGCACACCCCACGGATACTAGGAGCCCGTCATGGTGGTCCTGGCCAACGTCCAGTTCGGCAAGGAGAACGAGGACGTGCGCACCGTACAGAAGGCCCTGATCGCCCGCGGCCGCGAGATCCCCGACGGGGCGACCGGGTACTTCGGCGACCAGACCAAGGCGGCCTACCGGGCAGAACAGCTCGACCAGGGGTTCAAGGGAGCCGACGCCGACGGCATACCCGGCTGCACCTCCCTGACCGCCCTCGGCCACCACGCCGGCTTCGGCGTGGACTGCCGGGACGCGTCCGTCGGCGCAGGCCGGGCGCCGTCACCCGTGCCCCGACACAAGGTCACCTTCGAGTTCTACGAGCGCGGCCCCTACGCCTGGAAGCCGGACGGTGTCGGCCGGCACACCGGGCAGGACTTCGCCGCCCAGAGCGGCACCCCCGTGGTAGCCGTACGCAGCGGCACCATCGCCTGGTCCAACGGCGAGGGCGGGGCGTACGGTCAGTGGATCGGTCTGGCGGCGGACAACGGTCACGTCTACACCTACTGCCACCTCTCGCAGCGGCAGGTGAAGGCCGGCCAGAAGGTCGACGCCGGGCAGCAGCTCGGCCGAGTCGGCACCACAGGAAACTCCACCGGACCGCATCTGCACTTCGAGATGTCCAAGGGCCCTACGTGGGCCTACGGCAAGGTGGCGAAGCCCGTCTACTGAACGGGCGGAAGCTCCGCTGCCGCGCCGACCGGATCACCGACGTGGTGAAGGCCGTGCTCGTCCTTCACCACGCATCGGAGTGAGGGGGCGGAAGGAGTTCACGGATCTCCCGCCCCCGGGCCCGCCTCAGGGCCGCCCGAAACGGGGCGGGAGGCCACGGCCTGTCACCGCAGCGCGGTCACTCGTCCTCGAAGAGGGGGGTGCTGAGGTAGCGCTCTCCCGTGTCGGGCACGATCACGACGATGACGGCGTCCCTGTGCTCGGGCTCACGGGCGAGGAGGGTGGCCGCGTGCAGGGCGGCTCCGGCCGAGACGCCCGCGAGGATGCCCTCGGTGCGGGCCAGGCGGCGGGCGGTCGCACGGGCGTCCTCGATCGACGCGGGCAGCACGCGGTCGTAGACCGCGGTGTCGAGGACCGTGGGCACGAAGCCGGCTCCGATGCCCTGGATGGGGTGGGGGCCGGGCTGGCCTCCGGACAGGACCGGAGAGGCTTCGGGCTCCACCGCGACCACGGTCAGGGTGGGGTTCTTCTCCTTGAGGACCTGTCCCACGCCGGTCAGGGTGCCGCCGGTGCCGACACCCGCGACGAAGACGTCGACCCGGCCGTCGGTGTCCTGCCAGATCTCCTGGGCGGTGGTGCGCCGGTGGATCTCCGGGTTGGCGGGGTTGTCGAACTGCTCGGGCCGGAACCAGCCGTGGGTCTCGGCGAGCTCGGCGGCGCGCGCGATGGCTCCCCGCATCCCCTCGGCCGCGGGGGTGAGCACCACGTCGGCGCCGTACGCCTTGAACAGCGCGCGGCGTTCCACGCTCATGCTCTCGGGCATCGTGAACGTCGCCGGGTATCCCTTGGCCGCCGCCACCATGGCCAGGCCCACCCCGGTGTTCCCGCTGGTGGGTTCCACGATGTGCTGGCCCGGCTTCAGCCGACCGGACGCCTCGGCGTCCTCGATCATGGCCAGCGCGATGCGGTCCTTCACGCTGCCACCGGGGTTGAAGGACTCCAGCTTCGCGATGATGCGGGCCGGCAGGTCCTTCCCGAACCTCGTCAGCTCCACCATGGGGGTGCGGCCGACCAGGTGCGTGATGGACGGATGTACGGCGTTCAAGGCGTTCCTCTCGATGCGGGGACGTACCGGCCCGGGGCGCGGGCACGGTTCAGATGCAGTACTCCAGGGCCGCGGCCTGGTCCGGGACGGCGGGCGCGACGGTCACCGACGCGGGGGCCCGGACCGTGGCTCGCGCGGCGACGTCGCGCACGACGAGCACGTGCGCACCGATCATGGCGTCGTCCCCCACGGTGACGGGGCCGAGCACGGAGGCGTGGGATCCCAGGACGACCCGGTCGCCGATGGTGGGGTGGCGCTTGTCCACGTGGCCGCCGTCCGTCCACCAGCCCCTGCTGCCGAGCGTGACGCCGTGGTACAGCATCACGTCGTCGCCCAGGACCGCCGTCTCGCCGATCACCACGCCCATGCCGTGGTCGATGAAGCACCGGCGTCCGATGACGGCGCCGGGGTGGATCTCGATGCCGGTCACCGCGCGCATCCACTGGGATACGGCCCGCGGTACGAAGGGGACGCCCAGACGGTGGAGACGGTGTGCCACGCGGTGCGCCCAGACCGCCCAGAGCCCTGGGTACAGCAGCACTTCCGCGCTGCGTACGCCTCGCAGAGCCGGATCCTTGGCCAGCGCCGCCCTGATGTCGTCAAGCACTCCGCTCGCTCCTCTGCCCGTCGGCCTCCGGCCCCGGCGGTTCCCCTCCGCCGACTCTATGCAGGGTCGCCGGTTTGTTCCAAAGACGGCTTGAGGAGTGAGATGTCATATGACTGAAGGGTGAGATGCGGGTACCAGGGGCGAGGGCCTGAGGCGGCCGCGCCCGGACGCGGGTGCGCATCGGCGTTCCGTCGGACCGGCGCGGGAACGCGGGGCGCGCCGGTCCGATGGGGGTCGGACCGGCGCGTCGCCGGCGCGCCGGCGTCGTAGGGGTTTCGGGCCGGCGGGCCGCTGGTGGACCTGCGTCAGGAGGCGGCGCAGGTGGTGAGGTAGGTCTGCTTGGTACAGGTGATGGTCGCGGTGGTGGTGCCGGTGGCGCCCTTGGCGTCGGTGACCGTCAGCCTGGCGGTGTAGGTGGCGGTGGCGGCCGGGTAGGTGTGGCCCGGCTTGAGGTCGGTGCCGGTGGTGCCGTCGCCGAAGTTCCACCGGTAGGAGGCGACGGTGCCGTCGGGGTCGTAGGAGGCACTGGCGTCGAAGCCGCACCAGGCGGCCGCGGTGCAGAAGCGGCTGAAGGCGGCGACGGGCTTCTCGTTGAGCGCGGGGTCGGTGGCACGCAGGTAGGTGCTGTTGCCGCTGGTACGGCCGCTGCCGTCGGTGACGGTCAGCTTGACGCGGTAGAGGCCGAAGGCGCCGTAGGTGTGGGTGGGCTTGACGCCGGTGGCGGTGGTGCCGTCACCGAAGTCCCAGCGGTAGGAGAGGCCGCTGCCGGTGGACAGGCCCGCGTCGAGGGTGCAGGTCTTGCCGGTGGTGTCGCAGGCGCCGGTGAAGGTGGCGTCGGGGCCGCCGGTGCCGCCCGCGGGGAAGAGCGCCGGGTCGTGGAGGTCCAGGAGCGGCTCCTTGGCGCCGTCGCCGGAGGTGTCGTTCCAGTGGGAGTTGCCGGCGTTGACGAGCTTGTCGCGGACGGCGAGGACTCCGGCCCGGTCCTTGGGCTTGTGGGGGCCGCGGGTGAGCCAGGCGGCGGCGCCGGCCACGTGCGGGGCGGCCTGCGAGGTTCCGTTGTAGTTGGAGTAGCCGCCGTTCCTGAAGGCGGACTGGACGCAGTCGCCGGGGGCGATGATGTCCACGCCCTTGCCGAAGTTGCTGAAGTTCGCGAGGGAGTCGTCGGTGTTCTTGTCGTTCTTGTTGCACCAGGCGAAGCTGCCCTGGCCGCCGGGCTTGCCGTCCGCGTCGGCGAGGGCGGAGACGGTGATCGCGTCGGGGATGTTGGCGGGGCTCTGGTGGGAGACGTCACGGTGGTCGTTGCCGGCGGAGACGACCACGACGATGCCCCGGGAGATCGCCCGGTTGACCGAGTCGACGACGGCCTGCTCGGTGCCGTCGAAGCCGATGGAGATGTTGGCCACCTCGATCTCGTCGGCGTGGGCGGTCACCCAGTCGATGCCGTTGACGATCTCCTCGGTGGTGCCGTAGCCCTCGCTGTTGAGGGTCTTGACGGACCACAGGCGCGCGCCGGGGGCGATCCCGACGTGGCCGATGCCGTTGTCGAGGCCGCCGATGATGCCGCCGACGTTGCTGCCGTGGCCGTTGTCGTCGGTTCCGGCGTTGTCCACGCAGGAGGCGACGCCCACGCAGTTCACGCGGCGCACCACGTTCAGGTCGGGGTGGTAGTAGTCGGTGCCGGAGTCGATGACGGCGACGTCGACGTCGGTGCGCTGGTCGGCCCCGTCCCCCACCTTCAGGCCGGTGTGGGGGGCGGTGAAGGTGCGGTTGACGCCGTTGGGGATGGTCTGGGCGTCGGCGTGGCCGAGGGCGGACGCCTCCACGTACTTGACGGCGGGGTCGGCTCGCAGCGCGTCCGCGGCGGCGGGGGTGAGCCGTGCGGAGAAGCCGTGGAGGGCGGAGCGGTACACCGAGCGCAGCTGGACGCCGCTGACGGAGCGGGCGAACGAGGCGGGGTCGGTGGTGACGCCGTCCTTGAGGACGACGATGTAGCCGGAAGCCGGCTGCGGGGTCGCGGCCACCGGGCTGGTTCCGGCGAGGCCGGCGGCGGTGGCGAGGGCCAGTACGGCGCCTATCGCGGTCCGTCTCATGCTTCCTCCGTGCGAGAGGGGGGGTCGGGGATGCGGAGAACGGTAGGGCCGTGAGGGGCTGTTGAGGCGTGGCAGACCCGACAGTGACGGTTATCCGACACGTACGGGGAGCGAGGCGTGCGGGCCGGGCCCACCGGGCAGACGAGGGAGGGAAAGTGACGGACCGCCATCACCGTCGCGCCGCCCCGGCGGTCGATAGGATGCCGTCCGTGCTGGACGCCTTGGGAATCTCCGCGCAGCAGGAAGACCTCTACCAGGTACTGCTGCGCCATCCGGAACGGACGGCGGCGGAACTCGCCGAAGCGAGCGGCCATCCGGCCACGGCCGTACGGCGGACGCTCCACGAGCTGCAGGGCCAGGGGCTGGTGACCAGGACTCCCACACGGCCTGCCAGGTTCCGGCCCGCGCCCCCCGACCTGGCCCTCTCGGTCCTGGCGAACACCCTGCACCAGCGCATCGACCGGGCCAAGCTGGCCGCCGCCGAGCTCACCGCCCTCTGGCAGCAGGGCCGCATCGAACACGAGCCGCCCGTCCAGATCGTGCAGGGCGCCGAGGCCAACATCCGGTACTTCCAGCAGGTCCAGCGCTCCACCGGCACCGAGGTGCTCACCTTCGACATGCCTCCCTACGTCCTCGCGGGGGTGCCCGCGCAGGCCGAGGTCCAGCTGGAGCTGATGGCCAAGGGGGTGACCTACCGCACCGTGTACGACCGGACCGCCCTGGCCGACACCGAGCAGCTGGAGCTGGCCCGGATCCTCAACCGGCAGGGCGAGAAGGCCCGCGTCGTCGACGGGTTGCCGCTCAAGCTCCTCATCGCGGACCGGACGACCGCGCTGGTCCCCTTCGTCCTGGCGGACGAACGCCAGACGCTGGTGCTGAAGGCGTCCCCCCTGCTCGACGGCCTGCTCGCGCTGTTCGAGGCCCAGTGGGAGCGCGGTACCCCGCTGTGGGGAAGCGGCAGGGCGGCCGACGAGATCAGCGAGGAGGACGTGCGGCTGCTCGGCTTCGCGGCGGCGGGTCACACGGACGAGATCATCGCGCGCCGGCTGGGCGTGAACAGACGCACCGTCGAGCGCCGCATGCGGCGGCTGATGGACCGCCTGGGCGCGCGCACCCGTTTCCAGGCGGGCATCCAGGCCGCGCGGCTCGGTCTGATCGGCTGACCCGCGCCCGGCCGAACGCCGTGGAGACGGCGGCGCCTTCGCCGTCCGGGGAGCGCCCTCCTCAGCCGAGCAGGCCGCTGCGGGCCGCCTGCAGCCCGGCCTGGAAGCGCGTCCGCGCGCCCAGCCGGTCCATGATCTGGCGCATCCGCCGCTCGACGGTGCGCTTGCTCAGCCCCGTCATGCGGGCGATCGACTCGTCGGTGTAGCCCGCCGCCGCGAAACCCAGCAACCGCTCGTTCACCGGGTCGACGCCGGTGGGCGCCGACGCCCACAGCGGAGCCGAACGCTCCCACACGAGCTCGAACAGCACCACCAGGGCGTCCAGCAGTGGCGAGGCGTCGAGCACCACGCTGCGCCGGACACCCGAGACCGCGAACGGGACCAGACCCGTCGAGCCGTCGGTGACCAGCAGCTTGAGCGGCACGCCGTCGTACACCCTGGCCTGTTCGCCGGCCCGCGCCAGGGCGAGCACGCGCTCCATCTGGCCGGGCTCCGCCAGGGAGGACCGGTCGTACACCGTCCGGTAGCGGACTCCCTCGGCCATGCGTTGGACCTGTAGATCGTGCTGCGGCTCGATCCCCTCCTCCAGGTACGGAGGACGGTCGAAGGTCAGCACCTCCCGGCGGGCGGCGAGCTGGGTCTGGAGAAAGCGCTGGGTGTTGACGTCACGCCCGTGGACGACCTCGATCGGGACGTGGCGGCCCCGTTCGGCCGCACTCCACAGGTCGGTCAGTTCGCTCGCGGCGAGCTTCGCCTGCTCGATCTGCCGGTGCCGGACCAGGGCGAGGACCTCGATGGCCAGGTCGGGGGCAGCCCCCTGGTAGCGCACCGGCGTGCCGTTCAGCCGGCACACCAGCCCCTTGGCCTCCAGCTCCCTCAGCAGCCGCCGTGCGGCGCGGGCCTCGGCGCCGATCCCCTCCGCGACGTCCGCCACCGTGCAGTCCGGCACCCCGAGCACGAACCTGTACGCGCGCTCCTCCGCCTCCGTGACCCCGAACGGCCCCAGCACCATCCGCCCACCCTCTCCATGCCGCGAGAACGTGAGCACCCTACGCACGACCGCACCCGATCCGACATGTCGGAAAGCCGACGCTGTCGCGGATACGACAGCGAGCGCGGGGTCCCCTGCTTGACACCCCGGCCGACACCTCGGAGGATCGACCCCGTGAACCTGTCAGACAGCCAGACAGCTGCAAGTGTCCCCCGGCGCGTCAGCGCCATGGAGGCGGTCCTCACCCACCTCCGGGGCGCCGTCGAGCGGGGCGAGTACGCCATCGGCGACAAGCTCCCCTCCGAGGCCGAGCTCTGCCGCACGCTGGAGGTCTCCCGCCCGGTCCTGCGGGAGGCCCTGCGGGCGCTGCAGACGCTGGGGCTGACGACGTCGAAGACCGGCAAGGGCACCTTCGTGATCGCCAGCACCGTCGAGGACCCCACCTTCGGCGACTACTCCGCCGGCGATCTCCTGGAGGTCCGGCGCCACGTCGAGATCCCGATCGCCGGGTACGCGGCGGTGCGCCGCACCCCGGAGAACCTCGACCACCTGAACCACATCCTCGACCGCATGGAACGGGAGACGGACCTCACCGCCTGGGTCGCGATGGACACCCTCTTCCACCTCTCCGTGGCGGAAGCCGCCCAGAACCCCGTCTTCCGGCGGGTCATCGAGGAGATCCGCGACGCGCTGGCCCGCCAGTCGGCGTTCCTCACCCGGCTCGCCGACCGCCGGGAGCAGTCGAACCGCGAGCACCGGCTGATCGTCGAGGCTCTGGCCGACGGCTCCGCGCACGACGCGGTCGAGGCCATGACCCACCACCTCGACCGCGTCGAGAACACCCTCAGCGCCATCGTCCGCTCCCCCGCCTCCGGCGGCGCGGCCGAGGCGTGACCGCACCCCCCGTCCCGTACCGCCACCGAAGGAAGGCCGACACCCGCATGGCCGCAGCAGCCACCCGCACCGAGCACGACCTGCTCGGCCACCGGGACGTACCCGCCGACGCGTACTGGGGCGTCCACACCCTGCGCGCGCTGGAGAACTTCCCCATCACGGGCACCCCGATCTCCGTCTACCCGAACCTCGTCGACGCCCTCGCCGCGGTGAAGGAGGCGGCCGCCCTGGCCAACCGCGACCTCGGCCTCCTGCCCGCGGGGAAAGCGGAGGCGATCGTCGCCGCGTGCCGCGAGATCCGCGCCGGCGCCCTGCACGAGCAGTTCGTCGTCGACGTCGTCCAGGGCGGCGCGGGTACCTCCACCAACATGAACGCCAACGAGGTCGTCGCCAACCGCGCCCTCGAACTGCTGGGGCACCCCCGGGGCGACTACCGGCACCTGCACCCCAACGAGGACGTCAACCTCGGCCAGTCCACCAACGACGTCTACCCGACGGCCGTCCGCGTCGCCACCGTCTTCGCCACCCGGGGTCTGCTCTCGGCGATGAGGGTGCTCCAGGACGCCTTCGCCGCCAAGGCCGAGGAGTTCCGCGACGTCGTCAAAATGGGCCGCACCCAGCTCCAGGACGCCGTGCCCATGACGCTCGGCCAGGAGTTCTCCACGTACGCGGTGATGCTGGAGGAGGACCGCGCACGCCTGTCGGAGGCGATCGAGCTGCTCCACGAGATCAACCTCGGCGCCACCGCCATCGGCACCGGCCTCAACGCCCCCGCCGGCTACGCGGAAGCCGCCCGCCGCCACCTCGCCGGCATCACCGGCCTGCCGCTCGTCACCTCGGCCAACCTGGTCGAGGCCACCCAGGACTGCGGAGCCTTCGTCCAGCTGTCCGGTGTCCTGAAGCGGATCGCCGTCAAGCTCTCCAAGACCTGCAACGACCTCCGGCTGCTCTCGTCCGGCCCCCGCGCCGGACTCGCCGAGATCAACCTCCCTCCCGTGCAGGCCGGTTCGAGCATCATGCCCGGCAAGGTCAACCCGGTCGTCCCCGAAGTGGTCAACCAGGTGGCCTTCGAGGTCATCGGCAACGACATCACGATCACCATGGCCGCGGAGGCCGGACAGCTCCAGCTCAACGCCTTCGAGCCGATCATCCTGCACTCCCTGGCGAAGTCGCTCACGCATCTGCGGTCCGCGTGCCTCACGCTCGCCGAACGCTGCGTGGAAGGCATCACCGCCAACACCGACGCGCTGCGCGCCCGTGTCGAGAACTCCATCGGCCTCGTCACCGCGCTCAACCCCCACCTCGGCTACGAGGCCGCCACCGCCATCGCCAAGGAAGCCCTCGCCACCGGCCGCGGCGTCGCCGAACTGGTCCAGGAGAAGCGGCTGCTGCCCCCGGAGACCCTCGCCGCGCTCCTCCGTCCCGAGTCCCTGACGGGCGGCGCGGTGTCCGTCTAGGCCCTCCCTTCCGGATCCTGCCGCTCACTCCCGGCACCGGATCCCGCGCCAGAGGCCGCCCCATGGGGCGGCCTTCCGCGTTTCCGGGCACCCGCTCCCTCGCGCTCGGCGCCCTCCGCCTCGACACTGCCCAGAGGGTGCGCGATTCATGCACACCGATTGCTTGAAGATATCCGTGAAGGCGCTATTCCGAGCATCTATTGACATGAGGTGTGACCGCCGCCAGAGTCGTGCCCTACACGAGCCCGCCTTCGCACCGAGGAGCGCCATGCCCAAGTTCCCTTCCCTCTCCCGACGTTCGCTCATGGGAGGAGCGGTCGCCACCGGAGCAGCCATGGCCGGGCTCGGCGCGACGGCTCTGGAAGCCGCCGCGGCGCCCGCGGCCGGCACACCCCGCCGCAGGCCCGGACAGAAGAGCATGATCGGCGTCGCCCATGACGTCCACGCCACCGTCCGCGTCGGCGTCATCGGCCTCGGCAACCGGGGCAGCGGCATGACGCTGGGCTGGGCCGCGGTGCCCGGCTGCGTCGTGACCGCCGTGTGCGACATCCGGGCCGACCGGGTCAAGCGGACCGCCGACCAGCTCGTCGCCAAGGGCAAGCCCCGCCCGGCCGAACTCGGAGGAACCGCGGCCTCGTTCGAGCAGCTCCTGAAGCGCGACGACGTGGACCTGGTCTACATCGCCACGCCCTGGGAGTTCCACTACGAGCAGGGCAAGGCCGCGCTCCTCGCCGGCAAGCACGTCATCGTCGAACTGCCCATCGCCACCGAGCTCGACCAGCTGTGGGACCTCGTCGACACCTCCGAGCGCACCCGCAGGCACCTGATGCTCGCGGAGAACTGCAGCTACGGCCGGAACGAGCTGGCCATGCTGAAGATGGCGCACGAGGGCGTGTTCGGCGACGTCACCAACGGCCACGGCGGCTACCTGCACGACCTGCGCGCGCTGCTGTTCTCCGACACGTACTACACCGACAGCTGGCGGCGGCTCTGGCACACCCGCAGCACCGCCTCCTTCTACGCCATGCACGGCCTCGCGCCGATCGCCGCCGCCATGGACGTCAACCGCGGGGACCGGATGACCGTCCTGCGCGCCACCGCCACCGAGCCCAAGGGCCTCGCCGACTACCGGGCCCGCTTCGTCGACCGTTCGCACCCCTCGTGGAACGAGACCTACGTCAACGGCGACCTCGTCACCTGTCTCATCGACACGGCCCAGGGCCGCGTCATCCGGGCCGAGCACGACGTCAGCTCGCCCCGGCCGTACAGCCGCATCAACACCCTCGCCGGCAGCCGGGGCATCTTCGAGGACTACGCGGGCGTGGCGTCGGCCGACGGCGGACGCGTCTACGTGGAGCCCGACCACGGCGGGCACTCCTGGCGGGACTTCGGGTCGTACCGCAAGGAGTTCGACCACTGGCTGTGGAAGAAGATCGGCGACGACGCCGCGAACAACGGCGGCCACGGGGGCATGGACTACGTCCTGCAGTGGCGTACCGTCCAGCAGATGCGGGCCGGCCTCGCCCCCGACATCGACGTCTACGACTCCGCCGCCTGGTGCGCACCGGTACCCCTGAGTGTCATGTCCCTGGCGAATGGTGGCCGACCGGTGGCCGTGCCGGACTTCACCCGCGGCGACTGGGTCAACCTGCGCCTGGGCCTCGACTCCCGCCCCTCCGACATGCCCCCCGTCGCCTGACGCGCCCACCGAGCGAACCCCTTCACCAGGAGCAGAAGACATGAGACACCCCCGCCACTGGGGCACCGCCCTCAGAACCCTGGCCGCGGCCGTGACCGCCGTCGTGGCCCTCTCCCCCGCCTCCGCCTCCGCGCGGCCGGCGTCCGGGACGCCGGCCGGCCCGGCAGAGGCGAAGACGGAGGTCGCCGTCTCCGCCGTCGACCTCGACGGACCCGCCATCTCGACCGTGCAGGTCACCGTCAAGAACGCCGGACCCGACCGGCTGCGGTCGCTGAAGGTGTCCTTCGCCGGGCCGGTGGGCTGGGCGGTACAGCCGTCGTCCCAGACGGTGGACGGCACGTTCGCGGCCGGTGCCACGGCCCGGGCCACCTTCCGCATCCAGGTGCCCGAGCGCCGCCCGGGCTTCACCGTCCGCACCTTCACCGCGACCGCGACCTACCGGGGCGGCGACGGCATCGGCACCGCCACGGGCACCCGCACCGAGCTCAGCGGCACGCCGGTGGCCTCCCTCGCCGCCGTGTACAACAACGTCGGCGTCACGGACGAGGCCGACACCGCGCCGGGCGACTACGACGGCGAGGGCAACAGCTTCTCCGCGCAGAAGCTGGCCGCCGCCGGCCTCACCCGAGGCGGCACCGTCAACGCCCTCGGCGCCCGTCTGACCTGGCCGGACGTCGCCCCCGGCAGCAAGGACAACGTCTCCTCCTCCGGCCAGGCCGTGACCCTCTCCGGCTCGGGCGGCAAGCTCGTGTTCCTCGGGTCGGGCGTGGGCGGTGGCGCCACCGGCAGCGCCACCGTGCACTACACGGACGGCACCACCACCTCGGGCACGTTCGGGTTCCCGAACTGGTCCTTCGACCCCGCGAACGCCCACGGGGCGACGCTCGTGGCGTCGAGCGACGGGCGGAACCGGCCGAGCGGCTACGGCAACGCCGGCATCGCGTACCGCGTCTTCGCCCACGCGATCCCCCTCGACCCCGCCAAGCAGGTCTCGTTCGTCGTCCTGCCGGCCAACGCCGACATCCACCTCTTCGACATGGCCCTCGCGCCGTGACCTCCGAAGCGGCGTGACGCCGGAGGCGGCGTGACACCCGGCTGACGAGACGAGGGCCCCGGAACACCCGGGGCCCTCGTCTCGTCTGCCACCGGACCCCGCGCGCGGTGGCCGCGTACGACGCGACGT
>NZ_JBHTST010000066.1:0-41240 GCF_042794995.1 Streptomyces sp. NPDC056503 | reverse complement strand
ACGCCCCCCGTCAGCGGAGGGCGTCGCCGACGGACCGGTGCACGGCCCGCGCCAGGCGGGCGCCCCAGAGCGAGCGGGGCCCCGCGAAGGGTTCGGCGGGTCCTCCGGGCCGGGGCGCGCGGGCGAGGACGCAGACCGCGTCCGTCGGGGTCCCGGAGCAGTCGAGTCCGGCGTCGAGCAGCGCCTGCACCTTCGCCTCGGTGGCGGTCGCCACCGCGTTGACGAGGGCGGCGTCGGTGAGCGGCGCGGGCACGGTGACGACGATGTTGATCGTGCCGGGGGCCTGGGGGCCGGGGAGGCCCGCTCCCGGGGCCGCCGCCCATCCGCGCACCTCCGTCCCGGCGGTGGCCACCGCGTCGACGCCGCCGTCGGAGGCGGTCCCGCGCCCGGCGACCTCGGCGGCGGTCATCAGGCCGACGCCGGGGCCGTGGAGCCCGGCGCGGCGGGCGAGCGCGGCGAGGTGCGCCTCGGGGTCGGTGCGGGTGTAGCCGTGCGCGACCTGGACGTTCATCACCCAGGCCCGCTCCCCGATGCCGCCGCCGAGGACGGCGCTGCTGACGGCCCGCCAGCCGGGCCCGGGCCGCCACAGGAGCGCGCCGAGCCGCTGCCCGTCCTCGTCCCGCTCCAGGAGTTCCGGGGGCGCGGGCAGGGCCGGCAGGGTCGGTTCCACCACGGCGGTCACGGCCATGCGCTCCTCGCTCTCACCCGTACGTCCCGGTGATCCTACGGGCCGGTCAGCGGCGGCTGCGGACCAGGAGGTACAGGAAGTACGGGGTGCCGATGATGGCCGTCATCGTGCCGGCGCCGAGCTGGGCGGGGGCGATGACGGTGCGGCCCACGGTGTCGGCGGCGCAGACGAGGACGGCGCCGAGGAGGACCGCGACCGGGATCACCCGGTGGTGGCGGCGGCCGACGAGGGCGCGGGCGGCGTGCGGGGCGACCAGGCCGACGAAGCCGATGGTGCCGGCGGCGGCGACGGCGGTGGCGCTGAGCACCACGCTCAGGACGAGGAAGCCGAGCCGGCCGGGGCCGAGCGGGAGGCCGAGGAGGCGGGGGGTGTCCTCGTCGAGGGAGACCAGGTCGAGCTCGGTGCGGCGGGCCAGGGCGAGGGCGAGGCCCACGACGACGGCGACGGCCAGGGGCAGGACGTCGGGCAGGGTCCGGCCGTAGGTGGAGCCGGAGAGCCAGGTGAGGGCCTTGGTCGCGTTGAAGGGGTCGGTGAGGATGATGAGCAGGGCGACGACGGCGGCGGTGGCGGTGTGCACGGCGAAGCCGACGAGGACGAGCCGGGTCTGTTTGAACCCGCCGCGGGCGGCGAAGCCGAAGACGACGAGGGCGGCGCCCGCGGCGCCGGTGAACGCGGCGCCGGCCACGCTCCAGGAGCCGGCCATCGGCACGGTGGTGACGAGCAGCACGGCACCGAGGGCGGCGCCGCCGGAGACGCCCATGATGCCGGGTTCGGCGAGCGGGTTGCGGGTGACGGCCTGGACGAGGGTGCCGGCGAGGGCGAGGGCGGCGCCCGCGAGGAGCGCGGCGAGGACCCGGGGCACCCGGGTGTCGAGGACGAAGGAGACGGTCTGGCCGGCCTGTCCGGCCACCCAGTTGGTCACGTCGCCGAGGAGGAGCTTGGCGTCGCCGAGGAGGACGCCGCCGACCGTGACACCGGCCAGCGCGACGACGAGGACGGTGGTGGTGGTGAGGAAGGCGGTGCGGCTGCGGATCCGGAGCCGGTCGACGGCGACGTCGCCGGTGTCGCGGAGCCGGGCGGCCATGACGACGACGAAGACGGCGCCGACGAGGCTGGTGACGACACCGGTCGGGACGGCGACGGCGGTGTCGGCGGGGACGACGGTACGGAGCAGCACGTCGGCGCCGAGGACGAGGGCGGCGCCCGCGAGTCCGGCGGCGGGGACGAAGGTCCGGCTGCGGCCGTAGCCGCGGAAGCGGCGGGCGAGCGGCCGCATGAGGGCCGGGGCGCAGAGGCCGACGAAGCCGACGGGTCCGGCGAGGGTGACGGCGGCGGTGGCGAGCAGCGCGGCGAGCACGACGGCGGTGACGCGGGTGGAGCGGACCGGCACGCCGAGTCCGCGGGCGGCCTCGTCGCCGAGGGCCAGGGCGTCGACGCGGCGGCCGAGGAGGAGCAGTCCGGCGACACCGGCGACGGCGATCGGCAGCATCTGGAGGACGCCGTCGAAGCCGCTCTGGGCGATGCTGCCCTGGTTCCAGTGGTAGACGCCCTCGGTCTGCTGCGGGAAGAGGAGCAGCAGGCCCTCGGTGAGCGCGGTGAGGCCCAGGGTGAGGGCGCTGCCCGCGAGGACGAGCCGGACGGTGCCGGAGCCGAGGCCGGAGAGGCCGAGGACGACGGCGGCGGCGATGAGCCCGCCGACGAACGCGATGCCGGAGGAGGCGAGGAAGGGCAGGGAGACGCCGGTGGCGGCGGCGAGGCCGAGCGCGAAGTAGGAGCCGGCGTTGACGGCGAGGGTGTCGGGCGCGGCGAGGACGTTGCGGCTGACGGCCTGGAGAGCGGCGCCGGCCATGCCGAGCGTGGCGCCGACGAGGAGTCCGGCGACCATGCGGGGCAGCCGGGAGGCGACGACGACGGAGGCGTCGCCGGGGTCGGCGTGGCCGGTGAGCGCCCCGACGATCTCGGCCGCGCCGACGGAGGCGGTGCCCTGGGTGATGTCGACGAGCGCGAGGCAGACGACGAGGAGGACCAGTGCGGCCGTCACCGCGGCCGCGCCCGTGCGGGTGGCTGCGGCCTGGGTGGGGGCGGCGGGGGTGGTCGCGGTGACGGCCATGGTGCGGGGTTTCCTCGTGTCCTACTTCTTGGTGAGCGCGGTGACGACGGAGTCGATGTACTGGTTCATCGACTCGGTGCCGCCGAACATCCAGATGCCGTCGGGGAGGCGGTGGACGTCGCCCTTCTTGACGAAGGGGAGCGAGGTCCAGACCTTGTCCTTGGCGAGGACGCCGGAGAACGGGGTCGCGTTGGGGTCGCCGTCGTTGCCGATGTACGCGAAGTGGACGCCGTCGCCGAGCTTGGTGAGGCCCTCGACGTCGGTGGCACCGAGGCCGTAGGCGGGGTCGCCCTGGACGGTCCAGGCGTTCTCGAGGCCGAGCTTCTCGTTGACGCCGCCGATCAGCGAACCGCTGGTGTACGGGCGGACGGAGACCTGGTTGGAGACGACGTAGCCGTCGGCGAAGGCGTACTTGGCTCCGGCGAGGCCGGCGTCGGCGAGGGCCTTCCCGCCCTCCGCCAGCTTGGTCTCGAAGCCCTTCTTGAGCTCGTCGGCCTTGGCGGTGGTGCCGGTGGCCTTGGCGATGAGGTCGAGGTTCTTCGTCATCCGGCCGATGGGGTCCGCGGCGTCGGCGGCCTTGACCTCCAGGACCGGGGCGACGGCGCGGAGCTGCTTGACGGCGGCCGGCGGCAGGTCGGAGGTGGCGAGGATGAGGTCGGGCTTGAGGGCGGCGATGGTGTCCATGCTGGGCTCGCCGCGGGTGCCGACGTCCTTGGGCTCGTTCTTGAGCGGGACGGCGGTGTTCCAGGTCTTGTAGCCCTTGACGTCGGAGACGCCGACGGGGTCGACGCCGAGCGAGACGAGCTGCTCGACGACGTTCCACTCGGTACCGACGACCTTCGTGGCCGGGCCGTCGAGCTTGACCTCGGTGCCGGTGTCGTCGGTGAGGGTGATCGGCTCGGCCTTCTTGTCCGCCTTGGCGTCGGCGGCGGGCTCGGTGGTGCCGCACGCGGTGAGCGTGGACAGGGCGAGGGCCGCCGTGGTGAGGGCCGCGGCGGTGAGGAGGTTCTTTCTCATGGGGTGGGGCTGAGCCTTTCGGATCGCGCGGGGGTTCGCGTGTGGTGCCGGCCCAGCGCGCGGGTGCGCGGCCGTCCGGTGAGGGGGTCGGTGTCGACCTCGATGCGGATGCCGTACGTCTCGGTGAGGCGGGGTCCGGTGAGGACCTCCTCGGGGGGCCCGTCGGCGACGACGCGTCCGGCGTGGAGCAGGACGATCCGGTCGGCGACGGCGGCGGCCTGGTCGAGGTCGTGGAGGACCGCGCCGACGGCGATGCCGTGGTGGTCCGCCAGGTCGCGCATGAGGTCGAGGAGTTCGACCTGGTAGCGCAGGTCGAGGTAGGTGGTGGGCTCGTCGAGGAGGAGCACGCCGGTCTCCTGGGCGAGGCAGCCGGCGAGCCAGACCCGCTGGAGCTGCCCGCCGGAGAGGTGTTCGGCACCCCGGTCGGCGAGTTCGTCCACGCCGGTGAGGGCGAGCGCCCGCTCCACGGCGGCGGGGCCGTCCGGGTCGGACTTCCCCCAGCGGCCGCGGTAGGGGTAGCGGCCGAACTCGACGAGGTCGCGGACGGTGAGTCCGCCGGGGGTCGGCCGGCCCTGGGTCAGGAGGGCGACCTTGCGGGCGAACTCACGGGTACTCAGGGCGAGCCCGTCGGTGCCGCCGTCGAGGACGAGGCGGGCGCTTCGGGGCCGCTGGAGGCGTGCGACCGTACGGAGCAGCGTGGACTTGCCGCTGCCGTTCGGTCCCACGAGGACGGTCACCTGGCCGGGCCGCAGGGTCAGGGAGGCGTCGTGGACGACGTCGACTCCGTCGTAGGCGACGGTGACGGCGGTGGCCGACAGCTCGTGACCGCGCGGGCGGGGGACCGTGGAGGTCTCTTCACCTGCTTGCACGACGCTTAGGTTAGCCTAACCTCACATCGATGGAACAGGGGGCTCCGTTCGTGCGCTCCGCTCCGGCACGAGCGTGGCGCCGAGGACCAGTCCCACCGCGATCGCGGTGACCACCAGGACGAGCTCCAGCAGGTCGGAGAAGCCGTCCACCACGTACCCGCCGGCCAGCGACGTCAGCCCGCGCATCCCCAGCGAACCGACCGTCAGCGTGAAGAAGCCCGGCAGGACGAGCAGGAGCCGGGGCGGCCGCTCCGGCCCCCGGGACAGCAGCGTCGCCACCGCCGCGAGCACCACCGCCGCCACGAAGGTGCCCCCGGTCTCCCCGATCAGCCCGGTCGCCGCCGACTGCACCGCCACCGTCAGGTAGACCAGGGCCAGCAGTGGCCAGAGGAAGCGGCGCGGGATCGCGAACGCCAGTACGGTCCCCGCGGTGAAGACCGTCCACGAGGCGAAGAGCACCCAGCGGGGCAGGTCGGTCCCGGCGGCCGTGTCGAAGAGCGCCGTGGTGGAGGTGCCGGTGACGTACACCCCCAGCAGGACGCCGACGCAGAGCTGGACCAGCAGGAAGGCCGCGTACACCAGCCGGATCGCGCCCGTCGTGAGGAGCCCCGCGCCGAGTTCGGCGGCGGCCGCGCTGAGGTAGTCGCCGGGCACGAAGAAGAACAGCGCCGGCAGCATCAGCAGCACCGGCCCGCCGTGCGCCGGATCGCCGGCGAACAGCCAGAGCGTCACGACCGACACGGCGAGCGAGGCGACCAGCGGCAGCACCCTGGCGAGCCTCGGAACCCGGTCGGCGGCCACCGCGAGGACCGCGGCGAGCGTCGCCAGGACGGCGGTGGTGCCGAGCTCGTACCAGGTGGGCTGCATCAGCGGGGCGAACCCCAGCGAGAAGAGCACGATCCCGAGCAGTTTCAGCCACCAGGGGTACGGAGCCGGCGCCGCCTCGATCCGCGCCAGCCGGGCGCTCGCCTCCGCGACCCCCGCGCGTCCGGCGACCACGTCGGCCACGAGCGGCTTCAGCGCCGCGATCCGGTCCAGCCGGGCCACCTCCGGGGCGGCGTGCACGATGACGGTCGCGGCCCGCCCGTCCGGGACGGCGACGGTCAGCGTGGCGGTGTCCATCACCAGCAGCACGGACACCTCGGCGCCCAGCGCCCGCCCGGCCGCCGTGACCTCACGCGCGATCAGTTCGGACCCCTCGCCCGAGGTGCGCAGCAGCAGCCCGGTGAGCCGGGTCAGGAACCCGGCCACCTGGTCGGACGCCGCGTCACCCGCCCCCTCACGGCCGAGCCCGCCGGCCCCTCCGAGCCCGCCGGACGCGCCGGACACGCCGGACGTGCCGGCCACCGGCTCCTCCGGCTCCCCCACAGCTCGCGCCACGGCCGCCTCCTCGGGTCCAGGGTGACGAACCATCAGCATCCCCCACCCGGCCGCACCCGGCATCCGGCACCGGCCGCCGCCGCCTCCCCCACACCCGGCATCACCCGAACGGCCCTCCCGCCCTGCGCCCCCTCCCCGTATGCCGCAGCCTGGGGCCGATCACGCCGAAACCCCAGGGAGGGCCCATGGCATCGATGGACGTCCCGGCCGATCTGCCGAAATCCCGTGCCGAGGCACGACCGACCGCGCCGCCCACCATCACCTGGGTGACCCTGGCGCTCATGACCACCGCGTCGGTGGCCAGCCTCCGCGCCGCCCCGACGATGGCCGTGTACGGCCTCGCCTGCGTCTTCCTCTACCTGGTCCCCGCCATCGTCTTCCTGCTGCCGACGGCCCTGGTCTCCGCCGAGCTGGCCTCCGGCTGGTCGGGCGGTGTCTACCGGTGGGTGGCCGAGGGGCTGTCGAAGCCGCTCGGCTTCCTCGCCGTGTGGTGCCAGTTCGCGATGACGATCTTCTACTATCCGAGCCTGCTGGCCTTCGTGGCCTCGACGATCGCCTTCGTGATCGATCCCTCGCTCGCCTCCAACGGCGTCTACACGGCGATCGTCATCATGGTCCTCTACTGGACCGGCGTCTGGGTCTCCTCACGCGGCACCAAGGCCCTCGCCGGCCTCTCCAGCTGGGGCCTGATCATCGGCACCCTGGTGCCCGGCACCATCCTCGTCGTACTCGGCATGATCTTCCTCGGCCAGGGCAACCCCTCGGCCGCGCCGATGGACAGCAGCCACCTCCTCCCCCAGTGGACCGGCCTCGCCAGCCTCGTGCTGATCGTCAACAACTTCCTGTCGTACTCGGGCATGGAGATGAACGCGGTGCACGTCTCCTCGCTGAAGAACCCGGCGAAGGAGTACCCGAAGTCGATGTTCCTGGCGATGGGCCTGGTGCTGCTGATCTTCATCCTCCCGGCCCTCGCGATCAGCTGGGTCGTCCCGGCCGACCAGCTCAGCCTCACCGCCGGCGTCATGCAGGCCTTCGACGCCTTCTTCTCGTACTTCGACATCGGCTGGATGACCCCGATCGCGGCCGTCATGCTCATCTCCGCCTCCCTCGGCGGCATGCTGACCTGGCTGGCCGGCCCCTCCAAGGGCCTCCTGGAGATCTCCCGCAGCGAGGGCTACCTGCCGCCGTTCCTCCAGAAGCTCAACAAGTTCGGCATCCAGCAGAACATCCTCGTCACCCAGGGCATCGTCACCTCGGTCATCGCCCTCGGGTACGCGCTGATCCCGAACGTCTCCAGCGTGTACTGGATCTTCTCGACCATCACCACGCAGGTCTACCTCATCGTCTACCTGCTGATGTTCGTCGCGGCGATGCGGCTGCGGAAGCTCAAGCCGGACCACCCGCGCGGCTACCGGGCGCCCGCCCTCGGCCTGATCTGCTCGGTCGGCCTGCTCGCCTCGCTCGCGGCCATGTTCATCGGCTTCGTCCCGCCCTCGCAGTTCGGCAGCGGCAGCGTCTGGTCGTACGTCCTCATCGTCGGCGGCGGCCTGGTCGTCCTCGGACTGCTCATCCCCTACGCCTTCCTGAAGCTGCGCAAGCCCGGCTGGCGGACGGCCGAGGCCGCCCCCGCGAACGAGGGAGACGCCGCATGAGCCCGACCCGCTTCGCCTCCGAACACAAGTGGATCTACTGGGGCGCGATCGTGATCCTGGTCGGCCTGCTGATCGCCGGGCTCATCCGCTACGGCCACATCAAGCAGACCGCCGCGTCCTCCCGGAAGGCCGAGCAGCTCAGCGAGGAACTGGTGAAGGCGGGCTACCCCGCCCCCGACCAGGACACCACCGAGCGGGTCCTCGGCAGCGACGGCGGCCAGGTCTGCGAAGACCCCGACAACGCCCTGAAGAAGGGGCTGTACCGCCTCCAGCAGCTGTCGAACGGCGCCACCGGCCCCGGCAGCCGCCCGGTCATCGCCGACTCCAAGGCGGTCGAGGTCGAGCGGATCGTCCTCCAGGTCTACTGCCCCGACCAGGTCGCCGCGTTCGACGAGGCGGTCGACGACCTCAAGACCGACGACACCGTCAAGCGCTGACGGGCCGTGCGGCCCCGGACCTCACGGAGTGTCCGGGGCCGTGCGCACCGGGAAGCTGAAGGTGCGGCCCTGCTCCTTCAGCCACGGCAGCACCTGCCGCAGCGCCGTCACGGTCTGCGAGCGGTCGCCCCCTCCGTCGTGGAAGAGGATCGTCGGCCCGTTGGACAGCTCGCCCTTGACGGTCGCCACGATGGCGGCGGCGCCCGGCCGCTCGAAGTCCTTGGTGTCCACGTTCCACCCGAGCGGCCGCATCCCGGCGGCCGCGGCTATCTTCCGGCTGTCCGGCGTGAACGCCCCGCCCGGAGCGCGGTAGTACTGCACCTCCACGCCGCCGGCCGCCTCCTCGATCAGCTTCCGCGCGTCGAGGATCTGCCGCTTCTGGTACGCGACCGGCTTGCGGTCCATGGCCGTGTCGTGGGTCATGGTGTGGTCGCACAGCCGGTGCCCCTCGGCCACCACCCGCCTCACCAGCTCCGGGTGCCGCTTCGCCTGCGGCCCGATCATGCAGAAGACGGCCTTGACGTCGTTCTGCTTGAGGATGTCCAGCATCTGCGGGGTCCAGCGCGGGTCGGGACCGTCGTCGATGGTGATGTTGACGGCCCGTCCGCCCGCCTCGGCCGCGTGCGCGATCCCCTCCGGCACCCCCGCCGTCGGCTTCGCGGGCCGGTTCGCCCCGTCCGTCCGCTGGGCCGGGAGCTTCGGCGCCGCGGCGCCCCCCGCCCCCGGCGTCCCGGCACCCCCGGCGTCCCCGCCCACCAGCGCCGTCGCCCCCCACGCGGCCAGGCTGATGCCGACCGCCGACGCCAACACGGCCACGTGCGCGGTGTACTTGCCCATCCGGCGCATGCGCCCTCCGATCCTCGCGTTCCCGATGCGACCCCGCGCCTTCCGGCGCGCTCCCGGGGGAGAGGACGAACGAGGGCCCGAACAGGTTTCACCCTTTCGGCGGATGTGACAGAGCTACCGTTCGGCTTCGATTCCGCTGCTGTTCGGATGGTGCGCCGGGCGGGGTTCCGGTGCAGACTGTCCACCACACCTGGTCAAGTTCCCGTTGGAGGCCGGAAGAGTGAGCGGCGGCAGCGGCGGACGGCGCCTGACCGGCAGGGTCTCGGCCGTGCGCACCTCGGCGGTGTACCGGGCGGCGGCCCTCCGCGCCCGGCGCGACCGCCCCGTACGCGGGCTTCCGCTCGACCGGGCCGGCACCGAGGAGAGGCTCGCCTGGCTCAACGCCGCGAGCACCCGCATCGGCACCACCCTGGACCTGGAGAGCACCGCCAGGGAGCTGGCCGACTTCACCGTGCCCGGCTTCGCCGACGGCGCCGCCGTCGACATCATGGAGAGCGTCCTGCACGGCGAGGAGGGCTCGCGCTGGACCGGCCGCGGCGTCCCCCCGATGCGGGCGGTCGCGCTGTCCGCCGTCGACACCATGCAGACGCTGGAGGCGACCCCGGTCGGCGAGACCTTCGTCCGCGACCAGAAGCACCACGAGACCCTGCTGCACCAGTACTGCCTGCGGCAGGGCAAGCCGGTGCTCGTGGGCCGGATGCGCGACGAGGACTTCTCCCGCGTCTCCCCGACCGCGAGCGGCGCGGCGAAGATGCGCGCCCTGGGCGTGCACAGCTATCTCGCGGTACCGCTGATCGCCCGGGGGCTGCTCCTCGGCAGCGCCGACTTCGTCCGCGGCCCCGGCAGCCCGCCCTTCTGCCCCACCGACCTGGCGCTCGCCGAGCAGCTGGCCTCCCGCGCCGCCGTCTTCATCGACAACGCCCGGCTGTACGGCCGGGAACGCGAGCGCGTCGTCTCGCTCCAGCGCAGCCTGCTGCCCCGCGCCACGCCCGTCACCCCCGGGCTGCGGGTGCACGGCGAGTACGCGCCCTCCGCGGCCCGTCACCCGGTGGGCGGCGACTGGTACGACGTCATGTCCCTGCCCGGCGGACGTACGGCCCTGATGGCGGGCGACGTCATGGGCCAGGGACTGCCGGCCGCCGCCACCATGGGCCGGCTCCGGGCCGTCGCCCGCACCCTGATGACCCTCGACATGGCACCCGAGCGGGTGCTCGCCCGGCTCGACCTCGCCACCCGCGACCTGGAGGACGACCAGGTCGCCACCTTCCTCTGCGCGGTCTACGATCCGGCGGACTCCCGCTGCACCCTGGCCGGGGCCGGGCTGCTGCCGCCGCTGCTCCTCGACGGACGCGGCGGGGCCGGGTTCGTCCCGCTGCCGGCCGGGGCGCCGCTGGGCGCGGGGGTGATCCCGTACGACCCGGTGACGGTGACCGTGCCCGAGGGCGGCGGGCTCGTGCTGTACACCGACGGCCTGGTGAAGGCCCGGGGCGCCGACCTGGAGGAGCAGCTGGACCGGCTGCGGTCGGCGGCGCTCGCCCTGTCGCCCGGCGCGCTGGAGAACGGCGGGCTGATCGCGGCGGCCCCCGCCGGGCCGGGCCGCTTCGACGAGGCGGTGCTGCTGACGGCGCGGGCCGTCCCGCTCGACCGGGAGACCGGGCTGCGGGTGTGGCCGCTGTCGGGCGACGGCAGGGCCGCCTCCGAGGCGCGGCGCCTGGTCACCCGCCAGCTCGCCGAGTGGGGCCTCGACGACCTCGCCGACGTCTGCGAGCTGGTCGTCTCCGAGCTCGTCGGCAACGCCCTGCGGTACGGCAACGGGCCGGGCGAGCTGCGGCTGCTGCGCGGCGATCGGCTGGTCGTCGAGGTCTCCGACACGGGCCCCGACCTCCCGCAGATCCAGCACGCCGACCTCAGCGACGAAGGCGGTCGCGGCCTCCAGCTCGTCAACATGCTCTGCCGCCGCTGGGGCTCCTGCCGCACCTCCACCGGCAAGGTCGTCTGGGCCGAGCAGGACCTCCCCTCCTGACGTACGTCCCCCGGGCCGTACGTCCCGGGGCCCTGTGACGTCCGGCCCTGCCCCGGGAGCGGAGCGGCGGGCATGCTGGCCCTCGAAGGGCGTCACGGTCCGCCGCGGCGCGGGAGTCCGACGTCGAGGAGAGCCATGCCCGCGGATCCGGCCGCGACCACCCGGCGGGCCCCCGCCACGGGGGCCTCGCGAGGCCCCCGCCCCACCCCCGCCCGGCCCTGGGGCCGCGCGGAGCTGCGCTACGCGGTCGGGCGGACGCTGCCGTTCCTGGTGATCGCGCTCGCCACCCTGGCGGACGTGCTGACCTCACCGGAGGAACGCTTCGACCGCTTCCTGATCGCCGCGCCCGCGCTCGCCGCCGCCACCTGGACGGCTCGTGGCACGGCCGCGATCGGCGCGCTCACCATGGCGGTGAGCGGCGTCCTCGCCGCCGCCCGCGGCGAGGCCCTCTTCCCCGCGCTCCTCGCCAACCAGGTGGTGCTCGCGGTGGTCGCCCTCGCGGCGGCGGTCTCCAGCCACGCCCGGCAGCGCCGCGAGGCCGAGCTGCGCCAGGTCAGCGCCGTCGCGGAGGCCGCGCAGTGGGCCGTCCTGCGCCCGCTGCCGCCCCGCATCGGCCCGGTCGACCTGCGGCTGCTGTACGAGGCCTCCGCCGCCGGCGCGCACGTCGGAGGCGACTTCTACAAGGCGCTCAGGGTCCGTGACGGCGTGCGGATCATGCTGGGCGACGTGCAGGGCAAGGGGCTACCGGCGGTGGAGGCCGCGTCGCTGCTGCTCGGCTCCTTCCGCGAGGCCGCCTACACCGCCCCCGACCTGCCGGCGATCGCCCAGCGGCTGGAGGCCAGCATGGCCCGGTACGCGGAGCGGGCGCCGGAGTCGGAGGCGGCCGACCGCTTCTCGACGGTGCTGCTCGCCGAGATCCCCGACGACCGGCCGGTGATCCGGCTGCTGAGCTGCGGTCACCCGGCGCCGGTGGTGCAGCGGGGCGGGACGGTGGAGACGGTCGAGCTCTCCTCGCCGTCGGTACCGATCCACCTGCCGGTTCCGGTCGACGCGCCGTTCACCGTGGAGGAGGTCCCCTTCGGCCCCGGCGACCGGCTGCTGATGTTCACCGACGGCGTCTCCGAGACCCGCGACGCCACCGGCGCCTTCTACCCGCTGGAGCGGCGGCTGCGGGCGTGGGCCGGCGAGCCCGCGGACCGGATCCCCGAGCTGCTGCGGGAGGACCTGGACCGGTTCGGCGCCCACGGCCTGGAGGACGACACCACGGCCCTCCTGGTGGTCCGGGACGGGAACGGCGGTCCGGCCGTCCCCGTCCCGTCCCGGCCGCTGGCCGTCCCGGCCTGACCGGCGCCCGCCGCGCTCAGCCCGTGGCGGGCGTCCAGCCGCGCAGGACACCGCCGTCGGCGAGCCGTCCGTCCAGAACGGTGGTCCCCGTCCCGGCGGCCCTGGCGGCGAGGACCCGGCCCTGCGCGCGGGCCCGCACGGCGCCGCCCGCGGTGATCCCGACCACGTGCCGGCTGCCCGCCGCGAGCAGATAGCGGGTGCCGGCCGGCGACGTCCAGGGGCTTCCGGCGAGGACGTCCTGCCCGAAGCGTCCGCACGCGGCGGTGTCGGGCACCGAGACCACGGGCCGCCGGGGCTCCGGGGCGCGGGCCGGGGTCTCCAGGACGACGTCGGCCCGGCCGGTGCCCTCCCAGGTCTCGGCACGGGCGCACACCCACAGCGCCCGGCCGGCCCGTTCGGGCAGCTCCTGCGCGGCGAACTCCCAGCGGTTGACGGAGCGGACCCCGGAGTCCCGCAGCCCGCCGAGGAGACAGCCGGACCGGGCCCACGCCGCGAGGCCCAGCGGCCCGGTGGCCTCGCGGGGCTGCCGGGAGGGGATGCCGGGAGCGGGGAGCGGGGTCCAGGTGAGGTGGGCGGGGCCGAGTCCGCCGAGGTCGGCGACGAGGAAGGCGTGGTCCTCGACGATGCGGGCGGAGGAGCGCAGCTGGAGCACGGTGGTCCCGCCGCACCCGGCCATGCCGCCGGGCCCGGCTGCCGGTACGGGCCCGGTGACCCCGTCCGGTGCCACGGGCAGGTCCCGGGCGGCGGTGGCCGGGGCGGCCAGGTCCCGTACGCCCGCCTCGGCGATCCACGGGGCGAGGAGGTAGCGGGTGCCGGCGCCGGTGCGGGCCAGGACGACCGAGGCGGCGGTGGTGACGTCGGCGTCGTCCGCGCGGGCCAGGACGAGGGCGGGCGCCCCGGCCCCGGCGGGCGGTTCGGTGTAGCGGGCGAGCCGGAGCCCGTCGTGGAGGAGCACCACGGCCGCGCCGTCGGTCTCGCCCGCGTAGAGCAGGGCGGGCGGTGCGGCCGGGGGCGTGGCGGCGGTGCGGGGCGTGGTCTCCCTGCGGACCTCTCCCCCGGCCCACGCGGTCAGCGCGCGGCCGAGGAGCGCCGTGTCCCCGGTGCGGGCGCCCCGGGCGGGCCAGGCGGTGAAGTCGACGCGGGAGGTGTCGGCCCAGCGCTCGGGGTCGGCCCTGAGCAGGGCCGCCGGGTCGGCGGCCGGGCCCGCGGCGGGCGCGGCCGGGGCCGGCGGGGGCGCGTCCGGGCGCAGCGCCCCGGCGGCGACGGGGACGCCGGCCAGGAGGAGGGCCGCCACGAGGACCGCGACCCCGCCGCGGCGCCGTCGGCGCAGCAGGTCGGTGGGGCGGAGATGGACGGTGCAGGGGTCGAACTCCGGGCCGCGCAGCAGGGCGGCGGGGTCGCCGGAGACGGTCGCGCGCAGCCGGTCGGCGGCGGCGAGGGCCCGGTCGGGAGCGGTCACCCCGGCCCCGGCCAGCAGCGAGGCGGCCTCTTCGGGGGCGAGTCCTTCCAGGAGGGTGAGCGCGAGGGCCGCGCGGACCTCGGGGGCGACGGCCGCGAGGGCCCGGTCGAGGACGAGTTCGTCGCCGCCGCCGGCGCGGGGGAAGAGCCGCAGTCCGGTGACGCGGGGCAGGGCGAGCGCGGCGGGCCGGAGCTCGCGCGCGGTGAGGGCGCCGGTGACGACCCGGGCCCGGAGCCAGGCGTGGGCCTCCTCGCGGGGGGTGCGGGGGCGGGGCGGGGTTCCGGCGGTGGTCCGGGCGGGCCTGCCGCGGGGCAGGGCCCGCTGGACCACGGCGTGGGCGGTGAGGACGCGGCGCTGCCGGCCGAGCGAGGGCGGCAGGACGAGGTGGGCGAGGCGGACCAGGGCGGGATAGTGCTCGACGAGCGCGGCCTCCGCGGCGTCCCGGGAGGGACGCGGGGCGGATATGGCGGCCGACGGGCCGTTGCGGGGGATGCGGAGCTGCTGCACGCACCGAGAACGAGCGGAGCGGGCGGGGCGTCACTCCCGGGGGCTTGGGGCGGGCCCTCCGGGCCGGGCCTCCGGATCCGGATGATCTTCGCCGTGCTAAGAAGGCCGGATGACGCTCACACAGGGCCTGCGGGTACGCCTCGCGGTCGATCTGAGGGTGGCCGGCGCGGTCACGGTGGCCGGCGACCCGGCCGAGGAACCGGCGGAGGTGGCCGGTGCGCTGCTGCTCGGGGCGGGGACGGAGGGCGTCGTCGAGCGCGTCGACGAGCCGGAGGAGCCCCGGCCCGACCCGGAGGCGGCGGAGTACGAGCGCCTGTCCTCGCTCCTGGACTCCTTCGGGGCCCAGATGCCGGCCGCGAGCCGGGAGCGTCTGGAGGAGCAGGTGCGCGCACTGGAACCGGCGTGGGACGCGTACCGGAACCGGCGGCCCGTCCTCACCGCCCGGGTCCGGCTCGACGGCGGTCTCGTCCTGGAGCGGGTGCGCGGGGACGTGCTGACCGCCGTGTGAGGCGCGCGGCCGGGCACCCTACCAGGAAGGACCCGCCGCGTCGGCGAAGTTCGAACACCCTCCACAGCCGGACGACTCCGTACGGTAGTCATGAGGCCAGGGAGGAAACACCTTGGTCTTCAGTCTGATCCGTCGCCGCGCCTCCGCGCCCGCCGGTGTCGCATGCCCTCATTCGGCCGCCGCCGCGGCCCCCGCCCTCGCCTCGGTGCCGGGCGGGCCGGAGCGGGTGGACCGGCGGCAGGCGGAGGAGTTCGTCCGGCAGTTCCACGACGAGTACCCCGGCGCGGGGGCCGTCGACGCCCGGGTCCGTGAGGTGCGGGCCGAGATCGCCCGCACCGGCACCTACGAGCACACGCCCGAGGAGCTGTCCTTCGGCGCCCGGGTCGCCTGGCGCAACGCGGCCCGCTGCATCGGCCGGCTCTACTGGAACAGCCTCGTCGTGCGGGACCTGCGCGGGGTGTCGTCCGCCGACGGGATCGCCGCCGCCTGCGCCGAGCACCTGGCGCTGGCGGGCAACGGAGGGCGGATCCGCCCGGTCCTCACCGTCTTCGCCCCGGACCGGCCGGGCCGCCCCGCGCCCCGGATCGTCAACGACCAGCTGGTCCGGTACGCCGGTCACCGCACCCCGGCCGGCCGCTGGGTCGGCGATCCGCGCGCGGCGGCGACCACGGCCGTCGCCCGCGAGCTGGGCTGGAAGCGGGAGGAGGAGCCGTTCCAGGTGCTGCCGCTGATGGTGCGGGAGCGGCCCGACGCCCGCCCCGAGTGGTACGAACTGCCGGACGGCGCCGTCCACGAGGTGGCGCTGCGCCATCCCGAGCACGCGTGGTTCGCCGGGCTGGGGCTGCGCTGGTACGCGGTGCCGGCGATCAGCGACATGGTCCTGGAGATCGGCGGGGTGCGGTATCCGGCGGCGCCGTTCAACGGCTGGTACATGGGCACCGAGATAGGCGCCCGGAATCTCGCGGACGCGGACCGGTACGACCTGCTGCCGCTGGTCGCGGAGAAGCTGGGGCTGGACCGCTCGTCGGAGCGGACGCTCTGGCGGGACCGTGCCCTGGTGGAGCTGAACGTGGCGGTCCTGCACTCCTTCCAGGAGGACGGGGTGACGATGGCGGACCACCACACCGAGTCCGAGCGTTTCCTGCGCCACATCGCGCGGGAGCGGCGGCACGGCCGGCCGACCCCGGCCGACTGGAGCTGGATCGTCCCGCCCCTGTCGGGCTCGGCCACGCCGGTCTTCCACCGCTACTACGACCCGGTCGACCCGGCCCTGCGCCCGGCGTTCGTCCCCCGGCAGGGGTAGGCGGACCGGGCGGCAGGAGACCGCGTCGCCCGGTCCGCACCCACCGCCGGGACCCGTGGCGCCGGGACCCGTGGCGCCGGGACCCGTGGCGCCGGGACCCGTGGCGCCGGGGCCCGTGGCGCCGGGGTCAGTACCGTCGGCCGCCCGTGCGGTTCCCGCGCCCGCCCCGGCGGGGCCGCCGGCCCTGGCGGGGGTCGGCGGGGTCCATGGCGCCACCGGCCGCCTCCGGGGAGGAGAACAGCACGGGGACGGCCGGGCCCGAGGCGGCGGGGACGGCGGGGGTCGCCGTGCGCGGCTCCGGCACCCGCTCCGGGCCGCGGGTCTCCGCCGGGCTCGTGGCGCGCGCCACGATCCGGGCGTGGGTGATCAGCGGGGCGCATGCCTCGCAGATCTCGGCGAGGGTCCACACCTCGCCGACGGCGGGGTTGTGGATGAGGACGAGGAGGGTCCGGCCGGAGCAGAGCGCCCGGGCCTGGTGGTGGCGGCAGCCGGCTCCCCCGCAGGCGCACGCGGCGTTCGGGCGCGGGGTCGCCAGGCGGGCGTGCGCCCGCACGTGCTCGGCGGCGAAGGCGCGCAGCGCGCGCACGTCCTTGGAGCGGTCCGGCATACGGCAGCCCGCGGTGGTGCAGCTGACCCGCGCCGAGTGGTCGTGGTGGCCGGTGAGACGAATCGTCCAGGTCCTGCCTGGCACACGGGATCCGAGTGGCATGCTCAACGCGCACAAGTCCGTTCGGGAGAGGAGGCGTTCGGTCTCTGTTTACCCCGAAGTCCGGGCTTCGACGCGTCGCCGGGGGCGTGTCAGCCGGTGTCGTCGTCCTTCTTGTCGCCCGGACGGAGCGCCGCGGCGACGAGGACCGCCGCCCAGATGCCGAGCGGGGTCACCGGCCAGTAGAAGTCGAGTTCGCCGTCGCGCAGGCAGTTCACGCCCCAGATGGCGGACATGACGACGAGACCGCCGAGCCAGTAGCGCCATTCGGCGTACCACTCGGCGAGCTCCTTGCGCTCGCGCTCCTCGGGAGTGGGCCGGGGCGCGGGCAGGTCGGCGGTGAGGACGGCGAGTTCGTCCGCGGTGCGGGCGGCGAGGGCGGCCCCGACGCGCTCGGCGTGCTCGTTCGCGTCGAGCCGTCCCTCGGTCAGGGCGACGGCGAGGAGGGCGACGACGGCGTCGCGCTCCCGGTCGGAGACGCGCACGCCGGGGACGGCGTCCTTCTTCCGGATCGGGTCGGCGGGCTTCCGCATCGGGTCGACGTGGTGGTCGGGCCGTTCTTCCATGTGCTCCCCCATTCGTTAGAATACGAACGTATCCTAAAACCTGGAGCGTGACGATGCCGAGGACGGTCGACCGGTCGGAACAGCGCCGGCGGATCGGCGAGGCCCTGCTGCGCCTCGCGGGCGAGGAGGGTCTCGGCCAGGTGAGCGTGCGGACCGTGGCGGCCGCGAGCGGCCGCTCCCCCGGCGCGGTCCAGAAGTACTTCCGCTCCAAGGAGGACCTGCTGCTCTTCGCCTCGAAACTCTCCGGAGAGCGGATCGAGGCCCGGCTGCGGACGGTCGACCCGGCCCTGCCGCTGCGGCGGGCGCTGCGCGCGCTGGTGTGCGCCACCCTGCCGCTCGACGAGGAACGGCGCGCCGAGGCGACCGCGCAGCTGGCCTTCGCGGTGCACGCGGCCCACCACCCGCGCCTGGCCGAGGTCCGCCACCACGTCGACCGGGAGGTGCGCGACGCGCTCGCCCGGCGCCTCGACGCCGCCGGCACCCCCGCGCCGACGGCCACCGCCGACGCCCTCATCGCCGTCTCCGACGGCCTCGCCCTGCGGATGCTCTACGCCCCCGGGGAGGCGGACGCCCTGCTGACCGCCCTCGACCGGGCCATCGAGGCCCTCACACCCCCGGGCTGACGCCCCGGCACCCCGACGCTCTGTCACGATGGGGCGGTGAGCGAGACGGTGGGCGAAGACGCCGGCGGCACGGCGCGGCGCCGGCGGCGGGACCCGGAGTGGACGTACGCGACGCTGGTGGACGCGCTGCTCCAGCTGGTCGCCGAGAGCGGGCGCGAGCCGACGCGCAAGGCGATCGCGGCGCGGGCCGGGGTGTCCGAGCGGACCGTCTTCGTGCACTTCGCCGATCGCGAGGCGCTCTACGTCGCCGCCGCGCGGCGCCAGGCGGAGCGGTGGCGCGCGCACGCCGAACCGGTGCCGCCGGGGTGGCCGACGGCCCGCAAGGCGGCGGCGCTGCTGGCCCAGCGGGAGCGGATGTACGAGGTGATGACCCCGATCCGCCGGATCGGCCTCGGCCTGGAACCCGACTCCCCCGGGCTGCGCGAGGTGATGACGGCGGGCGACGCGTGGTTCCGCGCGGACCTCGCGGAGGTGTTCGCCCCCGAACTGGCCCCGGTGCCGGACGCCGACGCCCCCGGCGGACTCCTGGACGCCCTCGACGCCGCCGCCTCCTGGGCGGCCTGGGACCACCTGCGCTCCCGCCGCGGCCTCGACGCGACCGCCACCCGCACCGCGCTCACCCGCACGCTGCGCGCGCTGCTCGACGCGCCGGTGCCCGACGGCACGGACTGATCCACCGGACGGAGACCACCCCCGGACGCCCCGCCCGAGGCGCCCGGGCCCTTCGCGTGCCGCCGACCCCTTGACGCGTATTGCAGTCGGACTGCAATAGTGGGCGCCCGACCAGGAAGGGTGCGTACGGCATGACTCCGATCGACCGGCGCGGCTTCGTCGCGGCCACCATGGGCGCCGCGGCAGCCGCCGTCTCCCTCAACCCGCAGACCGCCCAGGCCGTACCGGCCGCCCCCGCCCCCGCCGGAGGGGGCGGGCACCGCCCCGGGACGACGCCGACGCCCACCCGGACCGACGGGTTGCCGTACGACGACGAGGCCGACTTCGCGGACGCCGACCGCGGCTTCGTCGCCGCCTTCACCGGCGGCCCCGTCACCACCGCCGCCGGACGGACCGCCTGGGACCCGGCCGCGTACGACTTCGTGCGCGAGGCCGAGGCGGAGGGCCGGACGCCCGCCACCGTGGACCCCAGCCTGTGGCGCCAGGCCCGGCTCCTGTCCCGGCAGGGGCTGTACCGGGTCACCGAGCGGATCTACCAGGTCAGGGGCCTGGACCTGTCGAACATGACCCTCGTCGAGGGCGACACCGGCGTCATCGTCATCGACCCGCTGATCTCCGCCGAGACCGCCGCCGCCGCGCTCGCGCTCTACCGCGAGCACCGCGGCGACCGCCCGGTCCGGGCCATGATCTACACCCACCCGCACGTCGACCACTTCGGCGGCTGCCGGGGCGTCCTGCCGGACGGCGCCGGCGACGTGCCCGTCCTCGCCCCCCAGGGGTTCATGGAGCACGCCGTCAGCGAGAACGTCCACGTCGGCACCGCGATGGCCCGCCGCGCCTCCTACATGTACGGCTCCACCCTCCCCAGGAACGCCGCCGCCCAGGTCGGCTGCGGGCTCGGCCTGACCGTCTCCCTCGGCACCGTCGGACTGATCCCCCCGACCCGGTCCATCGCGGCGACCGGCGAGGAGGTGACCCTCGACGGCGTGCGGATCCGGTTCCAGATGACGCCGGGCACCGAGGCCCAGGAGGAGATGAACTTCCTCTTCCCCGACCTGCGCGCGGTCTGCATGGCCGAGAACGCCACCCACACCATGCACAACGTCCTCACCCTGCGCGGCGCCCAGGTCCGCGACGCGCACGCCTGGGCCGGCTACCTCACCGAGTCCATCGGGCTCTACACCGGCACCGCCGACGTCGCCTTCGCCTCCCACCACTGGCCCACCTGGGGCAACGACGCCATCGTCGGACTCCTCACCCACCAGCGGGACCTCTACGGCTACCTGCACGACCAGACCGTCCGTCTCATCAACCAGGGCCTCACCGGCACCGAGATCGCCGAGACCTTCCGGCTCCCGCCCGCGCTGGAAGGCGTCTGGGCGAACCGCGGCTACTACGGCTCGCTCAGCCACAACGTCAAGGCCGTGTACCAGCGCTACATGGGCTGGTTCGACGGGAACCCCGCCCACCTGTGGCAGCACCCGCCGGCCGAGGAGGCGCGCCGGTGGGTCGAGACCCTCGGCGGGCAGGCCGCCGTCCGGGCCCGCGCCCGGCACTACGCCGACCGCGGCGACCTCCGCTTCGCCGTCACCCTGCTCAACCACGCGGTCTTCGACGACCCGCGGAACGAACGCTCCCGGCGGCAGCTGGCCGGGCTCTACACCCGCCTGGGCCGGGCCGTCGAGAACGCCGTCTGGCGCAACTTCTACCTGACCGCCGCCCAGGAGCTGCTGCACGGCGTCACCCCGCACGCCACCGCCTCCCTCGGCCCCGACATGTACCTGGCACTCACCGTCGGGCAGATCGTCGACAGCATGGCCGTCCGGGTCGACGGCCCCCGGGCGTGGTCGCTGCGGATCCTCGTCGACTGGCACGTCGACGGCACCTACTGGCACCTGCGGCTCGTCAACGGCCTGCTGACCTGGACGAGCGGCGAGCGGCCCGCGCCGGACGCGGAGCTGACCATGACGATGACCCGGCCCCAGCTCCTGCGGCTCCTCGCCGGCCAGGGCACCACCGGGATCGCCATGACCGGCGACCGCGCCCTGCTGCCCGCGCTCCTCGGGGTGCTGGACACCCCCCGGGGGGACTTCCCGGTCGTCACCCCGTGACCCGGCGCCGTACCGGCCCGGCTCAGAGGGAGGCGAGCAGCCCGTCGAGCGGGGCCGGTACGCGGGCGAGGTCCAGGCCCTCGACGAGGATCCGGCCGTAGCGGATCTTCCGCCCCGAGGTCGTGCCGAGGAAGCGGCGCATCCGCAGCAGGGGGCTCCGGTCGCGCTGGGCGGGCTGGTTCAGGAAGGTGCGCAGGGCCCGCCCCTCGCCCTGGGCGTGGACCAGCTCGCCGACCCGGTCCACGCCGAGGGCGCGGATCAGCTCGTCCTCCAGGTCGGCGACGCAGACGAAGAAGGCGTCCGGGTCGGCGCCCGCGGCGGCCAGACCGCGGGTGTAGTGGGCGCGCTCGGCGTCGTCGCAGAGGCCGGTGAGACGCAGGCCGAGCCCGGGCGGTCCGAGGAGCCGGGCGTGTCGGGCGGCGTTGGTGACGCCGTTCATGGAGAGCGCGCAGACGCCCTCGGCGGCCAGGTCGCGGCCGCGCCGGGCGGCCAGCGCCTCCACGGCCGCGACGTCGCTGCGCCCTTCGAGGAGCACCACGGTGCGGACGGGCAGGCGCGCGGCGAGCTCGCGCGCGGTGTCGCCGGATCCGCCGGCCGCCCACGCGGCGACGGCGGTCCGGAAGGCGTCCATGTCGGTCATGGGAGGAGTCTGGGCGCCGGCCGGCCGGGACGGTACCGGTTTTCCGCCGCCGCGCGCGACCGGGTCAGTAGCGCAGGGCGGAGGCGACCGAGGGGGTCACGGTGCCGGAGAGCTTGTGGGTGCTGCGGGCGGTGCCCTCGCCGGGCTTGCCGGCGGGCACGTCCGAGAGGGTGACGACGACCGCGTCGACCAGCTTGCCGTCACCGTCCTTGAACTGCACCTGGACCGCGAAGGACCGCGTGGAGTCGTCCGTGTTCCGCACGGTGAGCGGGACGGTGGTGCGGCCGTCGGCGTCGGTGGCCGGGTCGCCGAGCGTCACCTCGTCCTTGGCGTCGATCCCGTCCTTGATCTCCGCCATCTGCTGCTCGGCCTTGTCGGCCGCCCGGGAGGCGGCCTCGGAGACGCCCTCGGCGGCGGAGGCGACGGCGGAGGCGGCCTCGCTGACCGCTCCCGACACGGGGTTGTCGCCGTCGTCGGAGCAGCCCGCCGTGCCCATCAGGACGGCTCCCGCCAGCAGGCCGCCGGCGGCGCCCCGTACCCAGCGTGCGGTCATCTCGTGGTCTCCCTCGGCTCACACGTGCGCGTCGGCCCCAGTCAACGGCAGCGCCGGACGCTCCGCATCCCGGGACCGGCGTTCGGCGGGCGCGTCCGGCGGGCGGCTTCGCCGGGGCGTTCAGCGGGGGCCGACGGCGATGACGGCGATGTCGTCGGCGAGGTGGTGGGTCCAGTCGCGGACGTCGTCGTCGAGGTGGCGGACCAGCGCGTCGGGGGTGCGCGGGCCGGCGGCGGAGAGCCGCTCGGCCACGGGGTAGAACTCGCCGGTGGAGTTCCGGGCCTCGCTGAGGCCGTCGGTGTGGGTGAGCAGGGTGGCGCCGGGGTCGAGGGCGACCCGGTGGGACCGTACGGCTCCGGCGGCGTCGAGCAGCCCGAAGCCGAGCGGGAGCACGGCGGGGACGTGCAGCTCGCGGGCGCCCCCGGGGCCGACCTCCAGCGGAGCGAGGTGACCGCAGTTCACGGCGTGCAGGTCCCGGGAGGGGCCGGCGTGCTGGAGGAGGAGGGCGGTGGCGAAGAGCTCCTCGTCGCCGCGGGCCAGGGCGGCCCGCCTGACCTGCCGGTCCAGGCAGGCGGCGACCTCGCCGAGGTCCTCCGTCTCGTGGGCCTGGCTGCGGAAGCAGCCCAGGAGGTCGGTGACGGTCTGGACGGCCTGGAGGCCCTTGCCGCGCACGTCGCCGATGAGGATGCGGGTGCCGTAGGGGGTGTCGAGGGCTTCCAGGAAGTCGCCGCCGATGGCGGTGCCGGCGGTGGCGGGCCGGTACAGCCCGGCGAGCCGGAGGGCTCCCAGCCGGGACGGTATGGGGTGGAGGACGGCGCACTGGAGGGCGGTGGCGGTCTCCCGGGTCCGGGTCAGCCGCTCGGTCTGTTCGCGGCGCGACCAGGCGACGGCTCCGGCGGCGGCGCCGACCGCGAGCGCGACGACCACGCTCATGGGCTGGCTGGTGTCGGCGTCCACCATCACGTACTGGAGGACCGAGGCGGCGGTCACGGCGAGGGCGACGACGGGCCGGCCGAGGGCGAACGCGGCGACCGCGACCACGACCGTGCCGACCCACAGCAGTTCGCGGGCCTCGGTCGGCAGCGGCATGGGGTCGAGGGCCGAGGTGTAGGGCAGGGCCTGGGCGGCGGCCGTGCCGACGAGGATGGCCGAGGGCAGCAGCGCCGCGTTCACGCCCAGGTGCGGGCGGGGGACGGCGGCGAGGAACCGGGCCATCTGCGGGGCGGTGGCCAGCATGGTGCCGAAGCCGATGAGGGTGACGACCGCGAAGCCGCCGGCGAGGGCGTGCGAGCCGTGGTCGAGCAGGGCGTGCAGCAGGGCCATCCCGAGGGCGGCGAGCGGCAGCCCGAGGGAGGCTCCGGCCAGCGGGGAGACGGCCCGGTACCGGATCAGCAGACAGGCGGCCGCGCCGCCGACGCCGAAGGCGGAGAGCACGAGGGCCGCGATCCCGGTGGAAAGGCCGACGGAGGAGACGAGCGACGGTACGGCGATGGTGAGGACGACCTGGGTGAAGCCGAGGGCGAGGCCCGCGACGAGCGCCCCGGTCCACACCGCGCCGGGCACCTGCTCGGAGCGGCCGCGCTCGGGGGCGCGCCGCAGGGCCCGGAGCCGGGCGGCGGCACAGGCGAGCACGGCGGCGGTCAGCAGGGCGCCGACGCGGAGGTCCTGCCAGCCCCAGAGCGGGGCGAGCTGGAGGGCGGCCGCCAGGGCGACGGCGCAGAGGACCCGGCAGGCCGTGCGGACGGCGTCGGGCAGCGCCTCCCGGGTGAGCGCCCCGGTCTCGGGGAGCAGCCGGCGGACGATCACCAGGGCGGCGCCGGCCGCGAGGGCCATGAGGGCGGCGGTGACGCGCCAGCCGGTGAGGACGGCGGCGTGCGGGGCGAGGTTGACCGCGAGCACGAAGCCGGCGGACATGGCGGCGAGCCAGCCGCCCATGATCCGGCGGATCCGGCCGGGCATGGAGACGGTGGTCATGAAGGCCAGGCAGGAGACGAAGACGGCGGCGAGGGACACGGCCACCAGGATCCGGCCGAGGACGTACGTGGCGGGGTCGAAGGAGACGGCGAGCGCGAGCGAGCCGAGGCAGAGCGCCGTCAGGGAGGCGGAGAGGGTGGCCCGACGCCCTCTGACGTCACCGGCCCGCCCGGTGGCCGCGAGGACCCCGATGGCCAGGCAGGCGCCGGCGACCTGGGCGACGGCGTTGTCCTCGGCGCTGACACCGAGATCGGTGTGGACGAGGGGGGCGACGGCCGCGTTCATGGCGGGTGCGACCACGTACAGGGCGGCGACCAGGGCCAGGACCAGCCCGATCACTCGTGGGGAGACGGCGTGACCGCCTCCCGGCGCCGGTGCGGCACCCGCCCCGAGCGGCGTGGTGGTGCCGGTCATCGACAGGACCTCCTCGTGTTCCCCCGTGGACTTCCCCCCACGATGGTCCCAACGAAGAGGTAGGAACATATAGGGACAAAAGACCTTAAAGTCCTATCAATGACCTGCTTCCCTCAGGGCGGGCAGCAGGGTCGTACGGGCCCAGTCGAGGAACGGGCCCTGGTGGGCGCCGCCGATCTGGACGAGCGCGAGCTCGGTGAAGCCGGCCCGCCGGAAGGCGCCGGCGGCCTCGACCACTGCTTCGGGGTCGTCGCCGCAGGGGATCGCCTTCGCCACGTCCTCGGGGCCGACGTGCGCGGTGGCCTGGGCGAAGCCCGCCGGGAGCGGCAGCTCGGGGTTGACCCGCCAGCCGCCCAGGGCCCAGCGGAACTGTTCGTGGGCGCGGGCCACGGCGGCGTCCCGGTCGGTGTCGTAGCAGAGCGCGAGCTGGCCGATCCTCGGCTTCCCGGTGCCGCCGTGCCGGTCGAAGTCCTCGACGAGTTCCCGCCGGGGTTCGACGGCGACGAGGAGGTCGCCGAGGCGGCCGGCGAGCGCGCAGGAGCGCGGCCCCGAGGCGGCGATCCCGATCGGGGGCGGCCGGTCGGGCAGGTCCCAGAGGCGGGCGGCGGTCACGTCGAAGTGGCGCCCGTGGTGGGTCACGTACTCGCCGGTGAAGAGCGCGCGGATGATCCCGACGGCCTCGTCCAGGCGCTCCAGCCGGTCCCGGGCGGTGGGCCAGCCGGCCCCGGTGATGTGTTCGTTGAGGTTCTCGCCGGAGCCGAGGCCCAGCCGGAAGCGGCCCTCGGAGAGGAGCTGGAGGGTCGCCGCCTTCTGCGCGACGACGGCCGGGTGGTAGCGGAAGGTCGGGCAGGTCACGAAGGTCATCAGCGGGATGCGCGCGGTGGCCTGGGCGGCCGCCCCCAGCACGCTCCAGACGTACGGGGAGTGCCCCTGGGCGTCGAGCCAGGGGAAGGAGTGGTCGGAGGCCACGGAGAAGTCGAAGCCGACCCGTTCCGCCTCGACGACGTGGTCGACCAGCTCACGCGGACCGGCCTGCTCGGTCATCATCGTGTAGCCGAAATGTGTCATGCGCGGCGCCTTGCCGGGCTCGTCCCGCGTAAACGGAACGGGAGCGACCGCCCGTGTGCGGGGACGTGCGCACCGGGTGACCGCCGGGCCGTCCCTCCGGTCTCCACCGGAGGGCGCGCGGACGGCCGCCGTCGACCCGTTCGGGTGGCGGCCCGCTACTCCTGGAGGGGCACCGCCGCGGCCGTGACCGGGCCGACGACGGTGAGGGGTATGCGGACGTTCTCGCAGAAGCGGCGGACGCGGGAGAGGACGCTCAGCGAGGCGGGTGAGGGGTCGGCGGTCGACAGCTGGACCCGGACGAGCCGGGGCCGGTGGGCGAGGGCCAGTGCCTCGGCCTCCAGGTCGGCCGCGGACCGGCTGGCGAGGGCGAGGTCGCCCGGGAGCGACAGGTGCAGGACGCCCTCTTCGAAGGCGTGGCCGATGAGCATGGCCGCCTCCTTCCGTCGTACGCCGTCCCACCGCCCGGAGGCGGTGGGACGGACGGTTTCCGTCAAGGCGTTGTGCCGGGCACGCTGGCACCAGGCTGGCAGACGCGGACCGTGTCCGCACCCGCACCGCCCGCAGCCACCGGATCGACGGAGGGGACGAACCCGCTGGTGGGAGCGGTGGAAAGCCCCGCGGTTCAGTGGGACAAGGTGGCCTCCGGCCCGGTCCTGCCGGGGCGGGGGGCGGCGCCGGAACCACTGCCGGTCGCGCCGCCGGAACCGTCACCGGAGCCGTCACCGGACTCGTCGCCGGACTCGTCGAGGAAGCCGCCCGACTGGTGCCGCCACAGCTTCGCGTAGGCCCCCTCCGCGGCGAGCAGTTCGCGGTGACTGCCCTGCTCGACGATCCGCCCCCGGTCGAGGACGACGAGCCGGTCCATCCCGGCGACGGTGGAGAGCCGGTGGGCGACGACGAGCGCCGTCCGGCCCTCCATCAGCCGCCAGAGCGCGTCCTGGACGAGGAGTTCGCTCTCGGAGTCGAGGGCGCTGGTCGCCTCGTCGAGGAGGAGGATCGGCGCGTCGCGCAGGATCGCCCGGGCGAGCGCGACCCGCTGCCGCTGCCCGCCGGACAGCTTCACCCCGCGCTCGCCGACCAGGGTGTCGAAGCCCTCGGGCAGCGCGTCGGCGAACTCCGTGACGTGGGCCGCCTCGGCGGCCCTGCGGACCTCGGCCTCGGTCGCCCCGGGCCGGGCGAAGGCGATGTTCTCCCTGAGCGTGCGGTGGAACATCGCGGGATCCTGCGGCACGGAGGCGATGAGGCCGCGCAGGTCCGACTGGCGCATCCGGCTGATGTCCTGACCGCCGATCAGGATCCGCCCCGCGTCGACGTCGGTCATCCGCAGCAGCAGCCGGGTGAGGGTCGTCTTGCCGCCGCCGGAGCGGCCGACGAAGCCGACCTTGGTGCCGCCGGGCACGTCCAGGTCGAGCCCTTCGAAGAGGGGCTTCGCGCCCTTGTGGGCGAAGTTCACCCGCTCGAAGCGGACCTCGCCCGACCGGCCCCGCAGGGGTTCGGGGGCGGGCGGGTCGACGACGGTCGGCGGGTCCAGGAGGAGCTCGGTGAACTGGGCGGCCTCCGTCATGGAGCTCTCCAGACGCCGGTAGATCTGGTTGAACTCGAACATGATCCGGGTGGCGTTGGCGTAGTACGTGAAGGCCACGATGATCCCCTCCACGCCCCGCTCCCCCGCGCCGAGCGTCAGCGCGAGCACCAGCCCGATCACGTTGGTGACGACCGAGAGGGGCGCGACGAGGGTGTCGATCCGCAGGTTGCCGTAGTCCCAGGAGCGCAGGGTGATCCGGCGCGACTCGGCGACCCGGGCGCGGTGTTCGGCGGCCTCCCGCTCCTCGGCGGCGAAGGAGCGGACGCTGTCCATGTTGGTGAGCACGTCGGCGACGTGCCCCGACACCCGGGCGATGGCCTGCTCGCGGTCGGCGACGATGGCCTGGCGGCGGCGGACGAGCGGGAAGACGCAGCCGCCGGTGAGCGCGATCATCACCAGGAGACCGACGACGAGCAGCGGGTCGTACTGCCAGAGGACCACCGAGGCGAAGAGCAGCGGCACGAGGCTGCCCATGACCTGGAAGGTCAGGGTGTCGACGAAGTCCTCGAAGCGGCCGGCGAAGCTGATGACCCGCTTGGTGAGGGAGCCGGCGAAGTTGTCGTGGAAGAACGCCGCGTCCTTGGCGAGGAGTTCGTCCATGCCGACCACGTAGAGGTGCTCGATGCCCCGGGCGTCGAGCCGGTTGAGGCAGTGGTATCCGACCCGCCAGAGCGCCTCGCCGAGCAGCAGGACGGCGGCGAACCCGAGGGCGTAGGGCAGGACCGAGTCGAGGGTGACGGGGCCGCCGTCGGCGACCCGGCCGACGAGTTTGGCGACCACCAGGGGGGCGAGGTACTGGATTCCGATGTTGCCGAGAGCCGGCAGCAGCAGCGCGGGCACGGCCACCCGCCGGAGCCGCGCCATCTCTCCTCCGTAATGGCGGAGCGCGAGGCGGACCGAGCCCTTGCCCGGTCCGCCGCCGCGTTGTTCTGACGTTCCCATCACGACCTTCCGTCGTCATTCCGACACGTACGGTGACGGAGTGTGGCGGAGGGCGGCCGCGCCGGTCCACGGGTTTTCCCGGCGGCCCGCGCGGCGGCCCGGTCCGGGGGGCGTACGGCTCAGCGGCGCAGCGCGGCGGTGAAGGCGGCGAGTTCGCGCACGACCCGCTCCGGGTCCTCCCAGTACACGACGTGCCCGGCGCCCTCGTGGACGAGGAGGCGGGAGTCGGGGATCGCGTCGAGGATCAGCTGCTGGTCCGAACGGGTGAGCAGCGGGTCCCGGTCGCCCCAGACGACGAGGGTGGGGACGAGGATGCCGGTGAGCGTGGCCGCGAGGTCCGTCTCCAGGAGGCCGCTCAGGACCTCGCGCCAGACGCGGGCCGGCGCCTTCAGGCTCTCGTCGACGACGGTCTCCAGGAAGCCGGGCGCCACCCGGCCCACCACCAGCCCGCGGACGAACTCGGCGGCGAACGCCCGGTCCACGGGGTCCTCCAGCGCCCGCACGGTCTCCCGGACCGCGGCGACCCCGGGCTTGTCGGCGAGCAGGGCCGGGACGCCGAGCAGCACGAGTCCGGCGACCCGGTCGGGCCGCCGGCCGGCGACGATCCGGGCCTGGACGCCGCCGCTCGAACCGCCGACGAGGACGGCCCGCTCGACGCCGAGGTGGTCGAGGAAGGCGACGAGGTCGTCGGCGAAGTCCTCCGGGAGGTAGCCCTCCTCCGGTTTGCCGGCGTCGCCGTGGCCGCGCTGGGTGGGCGCGTAGGCGTGCATCACGTTCGGCATGGCCCGCAGCATCGGCTCGAAGGTCCACCAGGAGTCGGCGTACCCGTGGACGAGGACGAGCGGCGGTCCGCCCCCGGGCCGCCCGGTCTCCGCGTACGGGAGCGTGGGGCGCCCGCCACCGAGGACAGCGTGGTGCACGGCGACGCCGGCCATCGCCACCTCCTGCTCGCTCGCCCTTTCCCGAACCGCGGACTTTCCCAGCGTAGGGAGGCCGATCCGGCGGCTCAACAGGAACGCCCCGGCAGGGAGGCGGCGGCCGTTCCGGTGAATTCCGCGCGACCCGACCCTGCGTGTTCGCGTGGCCACGAGCACCCCGGTGCGCGACCATACGGACGCGCCGTCGTGAGAATCCCGGCCGGCGGCTGGAAAGAACACGCACACAGGAAGAAGGCCGTACGTGACCGGCAGCGAGAGCGAGAACCCGGCAATTCCCGCCCCCAGCCCCAAGGACACCCACCCCCGGACCAATCGGGACTGGTGGCCGAACCAGCTGGACCTCTCCGTGCTCCATCGGAACGATCCGCAGGCCGACCCCCTTGACCAGGGCTTCGACTACGCGAAGGAGTTCGCGTCCCTCGACGTCGAGGAGCTGAGGCGGGACGTCATCGCGCTGATGACGGATTCGCAGGAATGGTGGCCGGCGGACTACGGCCATTACGGTCCGCTCTTCATCCGGATGAGCTGGCACGCGGCCGGCACCTACCGCATCGCCGACGGCCGAGGCGGCGGTGGGAGTGGCGCGCAGCGATTCGCGCCGCTGAACAGCTGGCCGGACAACGCGAGCCTGGACAAGGCACGCCGCCTTCTCTGGCCGGTCAAGCAGAAGTACGGACAGAAGATCTCCTGGGCCGATCTTCTGGTTTTCGCCGGAAACTGCGCGATGGAATCCATGGGATTCGAGACCTTCGGTTTCGGATTCGGCCGCGAGGACATCTGGGAGCCCGAGGAGATCTTCTGGGGACCGGAGGACACCTGGCTCGGCGACGAGCGCTACAGCGGCGACCGGGAGCTGAAGGGCCCGCTCGGCGCCGTCCAGATGGGCCTGATCTACGTCAACCCCGAGGGCCCGAACGGCAACCCCGACCCGCTGGCAGCCGCCCGCGACATCCGCGAGACCTTCGCCCGGATGGCGATGGACGACGAGGAGACCGTCGCGCTCATCGTCGGCGGCCACACCTTCGGCAAGTGCCACGGCGCCGTGGACCCCGAGTACATCGGGCCGGAGCCGGAGGCCGCCCCGGTCGAACAGCAGGGCATCGGCTGGAAGAACACCTACGGCAGCGGCTCCGGCGCCGACTCCCTCACCAGCGGTCTGGAGGGAGCCTGGACCAACCACCCGACCACGTGGGACAACGGCTTCCTCGACAACCTCTTCCGGTACGAGTGGGAGCTGACCACCAGCCCCGCCGGCGCCCGGCAGTGGAAGCCCACCGACCCGGCCGCGCGGGACACCGTCCCGGACGCGCACGACCCGTCGAAGCGGCACGCGCCGATCATGCTGACGACCGACCTGTCGCTGCGCACGGACCCGGTGTACGGCCCGATCGCCCGCCGCTACCACGAGAACCCCGAACTGCTGGCGGAGGCGTACGCCAAGGCCTGGTACAAGCTCCTCCACCGCGACATGGGCCCGCTGTCCCGGTACCTCGGCCCGTGGATCCCGGCGCCGCAGCTCTGGCAGGACCCGGTGCCGCCGGTCGACCACGACCTCGTCTCCGACGAGGACATCGCCGCCCTCAAGGAGCGGATCCTCTCCTCCGGCCTGAGCGTGCCCCAGCTGGCCACCACCGCGTGGGCCTCTGCGGCGAGCTTCCGCGGCACGGACAAGCGCGGCGGCGCCAACGGCGCGCGGCTCCGGCTCGCGCCCCAGAAGGACTGGGAGGTCAACGACCTGCCCGAGATCGCCGAGGCGCTGCGGACCCTGGACACGATCCGGGAGGAGTTCGCCGCCGGGCGGAGCGACGGCACCCGGATCTCCCTGGCCGACCTGATCGTGCTGGGCGGCTGCGCGGCCGTCGAGAAGGCCGCGCGGGACGCCGGACACGCGGTGACCGTGCCGTTCGCCCCCGGCCGCACGGACGCCACCCAGGAGCAGACGGACGTGGAGTCCTTCGCGGTCCTCGAACCGCGCGCCGACGGCTTCCGCAACTACCTGCGCCCGGGCGAGAAGCTCTCCCCCGAGACGCTGCTGCTCGACCGGGCCAGCATGCTCACGCTCACCGCGCCGGAGATGACGGTGCTGGTCGGCGGCATGCGGGCGCTCGGCACCGGACACGGCGGGGTCCGCCACGGCGTCCTCACCGACCGCCCCGGCACCCTGACCAACGACTTCTTCGTCAACCTGCTGGACATGGGGACGGAGTGGAAGGCCTCGGAGCGGGACGAGAACGTCTACGAGGGCCGGGACCGGGCCACCGGTGAGGTCAAGTGGACGGGCACGGCCGTGGACCTGGTCTTCGGCTCCCACGCCCAGCTGCGGGCGCTGTCGGAGGTGTACGCCGCGAAGGACGCGGGCGAGAAGTTCGTCCGCGACTTCACCGCCGCCTGGTCGAAGGTGATGAAGCTGGACCGCTTCGACCTGCGCTGACGGTCCGCACGCGCGAACACGCCGACGCCCGGACGGTCGTGCTGCGGCCGTCCGGGCGCCGGGGTCGTACGGTGCGGGAACGCGCCCGCGGGGTGGCGGGGCGTCAGGTGGAGATCTCGGGGAGCAGGCCGGTGGCGGGCGCGGCCAGGTCGGTGAGCTGGTGGAGCTGGCGGATTTCGCCGACCCGGCTCAGTCCGCCGAGCTGCTCGCCGACGCCGGGGTAGGCGGCACTGGCCTCCTCCGGCATTCCGGTGGTGGCGAGGGCGTCCAGTTCGGCGATCGGGCTGATCGGCGGTCCGAGCGGGCCGGCGGGCGCGGCGACGGCCTGGGAGGCGGCGCCGCCGAGGCAGGTGAACGCGGCGGCGACGGCGAGGACCGAGGAGATGCGTCGGGATGAGGTCACACCCTCACAACGGAACGTCCCGCCGGGGGACACGCGACCGGCCCCCCTCGTCCTCCGAACGGGCCACGTCCGCCCCGGGCGGGCGCTGTAGGCTGTGCGCTCGCGCGTTCGTGGATCACGCGCCCGAACCGGGGCCGACCCGCACCGCAGAGCGGAGGGCAAGTGACCGAGCTCGTCCGCGGGACACCCGGACTCGTGCGGGCGGTGAACGACCGCGCCGCCCTGCACCTCCTGCTCCGTCAGGGACCGCTCACCCGCCCCGAGATCAGCCGCCTCACCGGCCTCTCCAAGCCCACCGCCTCCCAGGTCCTCGCCCGGCTCGAAGGCGCCGGACTCGTGGTCGGCAACGGACTGCGGACCGGCCTGCCGGGCCGGGTCCCGGAGACGTACCGGGTCAACCCGGCGGCGGCCTACGCGACGGCCGTCGACGTGACGCCGGAGCGGATCGCGGTGCGGACCGCGGACGTCACCGGCACGGTGCTCGGCGAGAGCGAGGCACCCGTGCCCGCGGGAGCGGACCGGGAGGCGCTGGTGGCGGCGCTGCGCACGGCGCTCGGCCGGGTCCCGGCGCCGGAGCGGCCGAAGCGGGTCGTGGTCGGCGTGCAGGGCGCGCTGGACCCGACGACCGGCCGGCTCGCCTACGCCAGCGAGGAGGACATGGCGGCCTGGCTCTTCCCCGACGTGGAGCGGACGCTGGGCGAGGCCCTCGGCCTTCCCGTCCGGATCGAGAACGACGTGAACCTCGCCGCCGTCGCCGAGCGCGCCCACGCGGCGGCCGACTGCCCGGACTTCGTCCTGCTCTGGGCGGACGAGGGCCTCGGGGCGGCCCTGGTCATCGGCGGCCGCCTCCACCGGGGCCACTTCGGCGGCGCCGGCGAGGTCGGCTACCTCCCCCTGCCCGGCGCGCCCACCGCCCGGGAGGCCGGCGACCACTACGGCCGCCACGGCTACCAGGAACTGGCGGGCGGCGACGCGGTCAGGGACCTGCTGCACGCCCACGGGGTGCCGGGCGCCGACTTCGCGGAGACGGTGGCCGAGGCGGCACGGCGGGCCGGGGCGACGCCCGGGAACGAGGCGGAGGCGGTACGCCGGGCGGGAGCGACGTCCGGGAACGAGGCGGAGGCGGCGCGGGCGGGGCTCGCGGCGGTGGCGGCGAGGCTCGCCGCCGGACTGGCCTCGATCGTGACCGTCGTCGACCCGGGCCTCGTCGTCCTCGCGGGCCGGCTCTGCGCGGCGGGGGGCGAGCCGCTGCGCGCGCTGGTCGAGCGCGAACTGCGGGTGCTCGCCCACTCCCGGGCCCGGATCCGGCTCTCGGCCGTGACGGGCAACCCGGTGCTCGCCGGGGCGCTGGACCTGGCGCTGGCGGCGGCCCGTGAGGAGGTCTTCGGCGGACCCCCGCCGCTGGGTCCGCCGTCGACACCGGGCTTCTGAAGCGCCCTTGACCTTCCGTCAATTGCCGCGGGAGAACCACCCCTTGCGCTCGGGCGGGGCGGGAACCTGCCAGGGATTCGCCGGGGAGCCGTCCCCGAACAGCGGGCGCGTGCGCGGCTGGACGCGCTTGAGACGGGCGCGCCACGGCCCGTCCGCCATCTCGAACTGGACGACGAGGGGCCCTTCGGTGAGCGGCACGGTCTCGCGCCGCTTGCCGATCTCGTTGACGACGTTCTCGTCCTCCGGAAGGGCGGCGTGGTCGTCGTGGCCGGCCAGCTCGAAGACGTTGACGATGAGGTTGCTGTCGCCCCGGTAGTGGATCGCCAGATCGGCGACCCCACCGGTGTGCAGCAGCACGTCGGGCCCCTGGAACTGCGCCTCCTCCTCGGAGAGGCGCCGGGCGGCCGCCAGCGGCGAGACCTCCACCCTCCAGTGCCCCTCGGCCTCCAGGCGGAGCCGCAGGGTGCCGTGGGAGGGGACGGTGGCGAGGACGCGGCCGAAGTAGTGGTCCTCGGTGCTGTTGACGAGGTTCTCCTTCTCCTTGTTGCGCCGGTCGAGGACCCCGAGCCCGGTGTACCCCGCCTCCGGCACCTCCAGCTGCACGACGACGGGCCCCGGCGGCAGCCCCTCCACCGTGATCACCTCGTTGTCCCGCCCGGTCTGCGTGTACGGCGCGAAGACGGGCCCGTACGCCCACACCTCGTCACCGGCCGGACCGGCGGCCACGGGGACGGGAGCGGCCGGATGCGGCGGGGGTACGGGAGCGGGAACCGCGATCGGTACCGGTGCGGGCGCGGGCGGCGGCGCGAAAGCGGGCGCGGGGGCGAGGGCCGGGGCGGGGGCCGGGGCGGGAACCGGGAAGGCGGGCGGTAGCGGCGCCACCGGCGCCTGCGGCACCGCACCGGCTCCGGTTCCGGCCGCGGCTCCGGATCCGGCTCCGGCGACGTCGACGCCGTGGTCGGTGGCCAGGCCCGCCAGGCCCTCGGCCCAGCCCTGGCCGACGGCCCGGAACTTCCAGCCGCCGGCCCGCCGGTAGAGCTCGGCGAGGACCATCGCGGTCTCCCCCGCCGCGTCCGTGACGTCGTAGTGGGCGACCGGCGTGCCGTCGGGCGCGAAGGCCGCCACGCCGAGTCCGGGCACGTCCCGCAGGGTGCCCCGGTCCGTGGAGCCGACGACGAGGACGCGGGCGACGTCCGGCTCCAGCGTCGGCAGCGCGAGCTCCAGCCAGTCGGTGCCGTCCTCGGCCCGGGCGAGGCGCACGGCGCCGTTCGGGTGCGCGGGCTGCCCGTGGAAGACCACGTCGGCGTCGCCCCGGACGAGCCCCCGCTCGGTGAGGAGGAGCGCCATCGCGTCCATCGCCCGTCCGCGTACGGCGATCCGCAACGGCACCGAGGGCACGAAGCCGTTGCCCCCCTTGGTCAGCACAGTCATCCCGCTCGAACCCTTCCTCGTATCCCCACCCGCTCGAACAGGAAGATCCTCCGCGACGCGGGGCCCGCCGACAAGTGCCGCCCCCGCACCCGCCCGGCGCGTACGCGGAAGGAGCCCGCTCCCATGAGTGCCGCGGCCGGGGCAGGGCACTCGCGGGGGTACGGCGACGGTTCCGTCCGGTCGCCCGAGGAGGTGACGACGTGGTGCACGACACGATCGAGGTCGACGCGCCGCTGCGGCGGGTGTACGACCAGTGGACGCAGTTCGAGGAGTTCCCGCGCTTCATGCACGGCGTGGTGGCGGTGGAGCAGACCGACGAACGGCATGTGCGCTGGCGGACGGGGATCGCAGGGGTCCGGCGGGAGTTCGAGACCGAGATCGTCGACCAGCTGCCGGACGAGCGGATCGCCTGGCGGACCGTGGACGGCGGGATCCGGCATCGGGGTGTCGTCACCTTCGAGCCGGTCGACGACCGCCACACGCGCGTGCGGCTGACGATGGAGATCGAGCCGGAGGGGATGGCGGAGCGCGCGGCCGCCGCGCTGGGCATCGTGTCGAGCCGGGTCTCCGGCGACCTCCGCCGGTTCAAGGACTTCGTGGAGGACCGCCACGCGGCGACCGGAGCCTGGCGCGGACGTCTCCGCCCGGAGGGAGCGCGCCGTTCGCCGGAGCGGCCACCGGGCACCGTACGTCCTTCTCCCCCTTCCCCACTTCCCTCGCCGGACGCGCCGCAGCCGCTGCCGCCCGACACCCGAAAGGACTCGTCATGATCCCCCTCCTGCTCATCCTCCTGCTGATCCTGGTGCTCTTCGGCGCCGGCTTCGCCGTCGAGGTCCTCTGGTACATCGCCCTGGCGGTGCTGATCCTGTGGGTGCTCGGCTTCTTCTTCCGCGGCTCGGGTTCGCGGTGGTACCGCTGGTGACCCGCCCGCCGTCGCCCTCCCCCGAGTGGGTAGTTTGATTTTCAACTACCCTTCGGGGGAAGATGGGTCCCACGCCCGCCGCACGCGCGGGTCCATCGTGAAGGAGCGGACAGTGAGCGACGGCGCCGTGGCGGCATCGGCCGGGCAGCGGATCTTCCTCGACAAGCAGACCCCCGACGCCTACAAGGCGTTCACACGGGCCGCGCAGACGGTCCGGACCGCCGCCGACGACGCCGGGCTCGACCGGATCCTGGTCGAGCTGGTCAACCTCCGCGTCTCGCAGCTCAACGGCTGCGCCTACTGCCTCGACACCCACACCCGCGCCGCCCTCCGCGCCGGCGAGACCCCCCGCAGGCTCGGCGTGCTCGCCGCCTGGCGGGACACCGAGGTCTTCACCCCCCGCGAGCGGGCCGCGCTCGCCCTCGCCGAGGCCACCACCCACCCGGCGGAGGCCGACGCGCAGGACCGGGCCTACGCCGAGGCCCGCGAGGTCCTGGACGACGCCGAACTCTCCGCCGTCGTCTGGGTGGCCATCACCATCAACGCCTTCAACCGCGTGTCCATCCTCAGCAAGCACCCGGTACGACCGGCCTGATCGCCGCACGGACCTCGCGGCACGGGCCGGGAACCCGTCGCCCGCCCCCTGCCGCAGGAGGGCGAGGGCGCGCCCGTCACGCGGCGCGGGCGCCGGAGGAGGGACGCGGCTCCGGCCGGACCGCCGGGACCTCGCGACAGAGGATCCCGGCACCGACGGGCCCGACGCGGGGCGCCTCCCGGCGGCGGTGACGGCGGTGGTGCCGACCCGGATCGGTCGAACGGACGACCGGACGCGGGCGGGTAAAGTCGTGCGGTCACCCCACCCGCCAGGCCGTCGCGGCCGCCCCACGGGTTCCCGCCCGACGTCCTTCCGCGACCTCCCGCCCCCTCGTACGACAGGTCCGCCTTCCTTGCCTACCGCCGTCGCTCCCGACTCCGACTCCGACTCCGCCCCCTCCCCCGCCTCTCCGGCCGCGGCCCGGCTCCGCGCGCTGAGGCCCGACTGGACGCGTGACCCGCGGGTGTGGCGTACCGAGGTGCTGGCGGGGCTCGTCGTCGCGCTGGCGCTGATCCCGGAGGCCATCGCCTTCTCCGTGATCGCCGGCGTCGACCCGGCGCTCGGGCTCTTCGCGTCGTTCACGATGGCCGTCACCACCGCGATCGTCGGCGGCCGGCGGGCGATGATCTCGGCCGCCACCGGGGCCGTGGCGCTCGTCATCGCGCCGGTGAACCGGGAGCACGGCGTCCCGTTCCTGATCGCCACGGTCGTCCTCGCCGGCGTCTTCCAGATCGTGCTGGGGATCGTGGGCGTGGCGAAGCTGATGCGGTACGTCCCGCGTCCGGTGCTGATCGGCTCGGTGAACTCGCTCGCCGCCCTGGTCTTCCTCGCCCAGCTGCCCGAGACCCGGAACGTCCCGGTGAGCGTGTACGGGCTGATCGCGGCCGGGATCCTCCTGCTCGTGCTCTTCCCGAAGGTGACGACACTGGTGCCTGCGCCACTGGTCACGATCGCCGTCCTGACCCTGGTCACGGTGGCCGCCGGGATCGCCGTGCCGACGGTCGGCGACCGGGGCGCGCTGCCGTCGGCGCTGCCCGTGCCGGGCCTGCCCGACGTGCCGTTCACCCTCGGCACGCTGACGACCATCGCCCCGTACGCCTTCGCCGTCGCCCTCGTCGGGCTGGTGGAGTCGCTCCTCACGGCGAAGCTGGTCGACGACCTCACCGACACGCCGTCGAGCAAGCGGCGCGAGTCGATCGGGCAGGGCGTCGCGAACGTCGTCACGGGCCTGTTCGGCGGGATGGGCGGCTGCGCCGTGATCGGCCAGACGATGATGAACGTGAAGGTGGCGGGCGCCAGGACCCGCCTCTCCACCTTCCTCGCCGGCGTGTTCCTGATGGTCCTGTGCGTGGTCCTCGGGCCGGTCGTCTCGCAGATCCCCATGGCCGCGCTGGTGGCGGTCATGGTCATCGTGTCGGTCGCGGCCTTCGACTGGGAGTCGGTCGCCCCGCGCACCCTGCGGCGGACCCCCGTCGGGGAGACCGTCGTCATGCTGGTCACGCTGGCGTGCGTCCTGGTCTCCCACAACCTCGCCCTCGGCGTGGTCATCGGCTCGATCACCGCCGCCCTGGTCTTCGCCCGGCGGGTGGCCCGGCGCACGGACGTCACCTCGGTGACCGACCCCGACGGGACGACCGTCGTCCACCGGGTCTCCGGCGAACTGTTCTTCGCCTCGGCCGAGGCCTTCGCCGAACGCTTCGACCCCGCCGGCGACCCGGACCGGGTGGTGATCGACCTGTCCGCCGCGCGGGTCTCCGACGCGTCGGCCGTCGCGGCACTGGACGCGGTGGAGGCGGCGTACGCCCGCCACGGCAAGGCGGTCGAACTCACCGGCCTGGCCCCGGCCGACGCGGCACTGCGCAGCCGTCTGGGCGCCGCGACCGGCTGAGCCGCTTCTTCCGAACCAGGCCGCGAGGCCGGAGCGGTCCGGAAGGGACGGCGCCGGGCCTCCCCGGTGGACCGGGGCGGCCCGGCGCCCGGCGCGGCGCCGTGCTCCACGGGGCACGTCACGGCGGCGCGCCGGGGGAGTCGCCCCCCCCCGGCCACCGCCGTGACGTGCGCCGGTACGCCATACGTCGACAGTCGGCGGTCGGCAGGCGGCAGGCGGCAGGCGGCAGGCGGCAGGCGGGTCCTAGGAGACCGGAGCCCCCTCCTCCGGCAGGGACCGCTCCGCCACCCGGCGCAGATGGCGGGCGAAGACCTCGGCCGCGTCCGGGGTGAGGGTGCGCAGCGCGACCATCGCGGTGATCACCACGTCGCAGAGCTCCGCCTCGACGTCTCCCCAGGTGTGGCTGGTCCCCTTCCGGGGGTTCTGCCCGGTGGCCCCGATGACCGCCTGCGCCGCCTCCCCGACCTCCTCGGAGAGCTTGAGGACACGGAGCAGGATCTCCTGGCCCGGCGGCATCGGCTGATGAGCCGCGAGCCAGTCGTGGAGGCGGGTGACGGTGGTCCAGGCGTCTTCGTCGCTCATGCCCCGCAGCCTGCCAGGTTTCCGGGCCGCGGGGCCGCGTCCACGAGCGCCCGCGGCGTACGGGGGCCGTCAGGAGGCGGGCAGGTCCGCCTCCGCCGGGAGGTCCTGGGGGTACCAGCGGAGCTCGACCGTGTTGCCGTCCGGGTCCTTCACGTAGACGGACTGGGCCGAACCGCGGGCACCCCAGCGCGGGACGGGGCCCTCGATGACGTCGAAGGTGCCGGAGGCTATGACCTCCTGCCAGTCGAGCGGGTCGACGACGAGACAGATGTGGTCCACGTTGGACTCGCCGCGGGGCCGGGAGAACAGGTCGATGACGGAGCCCTCGTCGATCCGCACGGACGGGAACGACACCTTCCCCGCCCGCCACTCCTCGACCCGCTCCGGCGCGAGGCCGAGCGGCCCGGTGTAGAAGGCGAGGGCGCGCTCGACGTCGGTGACGTTGAGGACGAGGTGGTCGAAGGCTTTCACGCGCATGCGGTGTCTCCCGTGGTTCCGTTCGGTGGTGCGGGCCGTACGGGAGCGGTGCCTGGTGGCGCGACGCGTCCCCGCGCCCGCCTGGTTGCCGTACGCGCGACCGTGATCGGCGGCCGGTCCGCACCTCCCCCGTGCAGCTAGTGCCTATCACGGCGAACCACCCGTCACCCACCCGTTTGCCGATGGTCGTCAGGTCGCCCGGCGGAGCCTCCGGTCACGATCCGCCGACGGCCCCCACCGCCCCCGACCTGCTCGTTCCCCTCCGTCGGAAGCCGTGCCCCCGCGACGGCCCCCGCGGTCGCGGCGGGTGCCGGTCACGGCCTTCCGTACGCGCCCCCGGAGGGGGAGCGCTCCCACCCGATCGCGGGACTGCCGGATTCCGACCGTGTCCGAAGTCTTGTCAGGTACTCGGCGACACCCCTATCGTCACCCGCCAGAAAGCGCTTTCTAGCGCTTCGGCCCAGGGACGGGACTCACGACGACACGTCCGCGCCGCCATGGAGCGGCGCGGACGCCAACGAAAGGGCAGGCGAGCATGGGACGACGTTCCCCCTCCACGCGACTCCAGGCGGCCATGGCCGCCATGGCGGTCGCGGCCGCCACCGGCGTGATCCTGACCATGCCGGAGGCCTCCGCCGCGGTCGCCGCCGGGGCGACCGGCTACGCGAGCCAGAACGGCGGGACCACCGGCGGCGCCGGCGGGCAGACCGTGCGGGCGACCACCGGCACCGAGATCCACGCGGCCCTCTGCGGGCGCGCCTCCAGCAGCACCCCGATCGTCATCCAGGTCGAGGGCACCATCAACCACGCCAACACCGCCAAGGTGTCCGGGGACAGCTGCAACACCGCCGCCGGGGTCATCGAACTCAAGCAGATCAGCAACGTCACGATCGTCGGCGTCGGCGCGGGCGCCGTCTTCGACCAGGTCGGCATCCACATCCGCGAGTCGAGCAACATCATCATCCAGAACGTCACCGTCAAGAACGTCAAGAAGTCCGGCTCGCCCACCTCCAACGGCGGCGACGCCATCGGCATGGAGAGCGACGTCCGCAACGTCTGGGTGGACCACACCACCCTGGAGGCGTCCGGCGGCGAGTCCGAGGGCTTCGACGGCCTGTTCGACATGAAGGACAACACACAGTACGTGACGCTCTCCTACAGCGTGCTGCGCAACTCCGGCCGCGGCGGCCTGATCGGCTCCAGCGAGACCGAGCTGAGCAACGGCTTCATCACCTACCACCACAACCTCTACGAGAACATCGACTCGCGCGCCCCGCTGCTGCGCGGCGGCACCGCCCACATGTACAACAACCACTACCACCAGCTGAACGAGTCGGGCATCAACTCCCGCGCCGGCGCCCGCGCCAAGGTGGAGAACAACTACTTCGAGGACTCCAAGGACGTCCTCGGCACCTTCTACACGGACGCGGCCGGCTACTGGCAGGTCGCCGGGAACGTCTTCGACAACGTGACCTGGTCCCCCGCCGGCACCGACTACAAGCCGGCGGGACCGAACCCGACCTCCAACACGACCGTGTCGATCCCGTACGGCTACACCCCCGACAGCGCCTCCTGCGTCCCGGACGTGGTGGCGCGCACGGCCGGCGCCGGCAAGGGCCTCCTGGTCTCGGACGGCTCCTGCACCCCGCAGACGCCCGAGCCGACGCCGACCGCGACCTCGACGCCCACCCCCACGCCCACTCCGACCCCGACCCCGACGGCCACCGCCACCACCGCCCCGCCGTCCGGCACCAACCTCAGCATCGGCGCCGGTGCGGACGGTTCCAGCAAGGCGGACGGGACCAGCTACGGCAACGTCCGCGACGGCAGCCTCACCACCTACTGGTCGCCGGCCGGCACCACCGGTTCGGTCTCGGTCAAGTGGGGCTCCCCGACGACGATCTCGTCGGTCCGCGTCCGCGAGGCCTCCGGGGCCGGCACCGTCACCGGCTGGCGCCTGCTGAACGCCGACACCGGAGCCGTCCTCTCCACCGGGAGCGCGGCCGGCACGGTCTCCTTCCCGGCGACCTCGCTGAGCAAGGTCACCTTCGAGATCACCAGCGCCACCGGCACCCCGCGCGTCGCCGAGTTCGAGACGTACGCGTAGGACGACGGGAAGGGCCCGGTCCCCCTCGCGCGAGGGGG